>CAIPJU010000823.1 GCA_903865465.1 uncultured Bacteroidota bacterium | reverse complement strand
TGCATTTTTAAAAGCAAAGAATTACTATGCCTTAGGCTTGTATCCGGTTTTGCTTGGTTTTGGAAGTGTTTATATAGAAAAATTAATATCAGTTAAATGGAAAATCATTGTTGTGCCTCTACTGATAGGCATAAACCTTGTTATCTGTATATTATCTTCCAAATTAGTTTTACCACTGCTGTCTCCTGAAGAGATAAGAGGGAAAAGTCTCCTCTTTGAAAAAATGGGTCTGCTGCGGTGGGAAGACGGGAAAAATCATGACTTGCCCCAGGATTATGCAGATATGCTGGGCTGGCATGAAATGGCAGATAAGGCACTGATAGCCTATAATATGATTCCCGAAAATGAGTTGGAGAGTACCCTCGTTTTTTGCGATAACTACGGACAAACGGGTGCCTTAAACTATTATAACAGATCAAAAATGAAAGAGGCCTATTCGTTTGCAACTGATTATATATTTTGGCTGCCTCACCTGACCACTATAAGAAACATAATACTGGTCGGCAAGAAACCTGATGAGAAAATAATTAGTATGTTTAAAGATATCAAACTGGTTGGAGTCGTCGAAAACGAGTATGCACGCGAAAAAGGCACTGGAGTCTATCTTATAACTGGTGCCATTCCTGCATTGACGGATATCTTTTATAAATTAGCCGAAGAGCGTAAAAAGAAATTTGAGATATTTTAGATATTTTAACTGTTGTAAACTGACAATGGCTTTTATTTCATGTTCTGGCGGCTCCTGGCATCCACTCAACCCGCGAAGCAGGGAACAAAGCGGATTATCAGTAAGCCACATAATATCAATGGATTTAAAAGCCTGATTTTGGGAAAAAATTAAAAATAAAAAGATGGAAGAGGATAAAAACAGCTCAGATTCTAACAAAAGGGGACCCTCTTTAGGTTATTCTGATATCTCTCCAAAAAGAGCAATGTGGCAGGAAATTGCTAATAAAGAGAATGGCATATTTAAGATTTCCATGACTTCAGGAAAAGAGATCGAAACTCATAATATCTCAATTCCATATAAGAAATGGAATATTGAGATTTCCAATTCAGATACCCGGCCACTGAAATTTCAGATTTCATTTCAAACCTGCCTGGATTTTGATCTGACCATAAGCTGGGAAGATTTTATTGACCGTATTGGAAAAGTATTTGGTAAACACGATATTGAATTGGGCTTGATGGAGTTTGATAAACATTACCAGGTAAAGAGCAACCGGCCAGATTTGGTAAAAGAGATAATAACCACCAATATTCAAAAAACATTTCTCAAATACAATGTCTGCTCTTTATCGTTTCAAGCTGCCAATAACAATAAGGGTGCAGAATTGATATCTGTCATTGAAAGAAATGCCGGTACAAAAGAGATGATACTGGAATTAATCGATACTTTTAAATTGCTGATTGATAACATTGTAAAAATGAGGATAACAGAGAAGCAGGGGCTGAAGCTTTAAAATAACACTTTGTTGGAGATGTTAACTTGTTGTTACACAGAGTTACACAGAGTTACACAGAGTTACACAGAGAATATCAGGCGCAAAACAGAGGAGTTTTTATACAGCTATTAGCTTTGAGCACTTTGCTTTAACTCAGTGAACTCTGCGGTTAAAAAGAAAGTCCTCTGGCTAACAAAAATTAATTCTTAAGCTATTTACTGATCCTCCTATCTCAACCCTTCCAAAATTCCATTGATAAAATCCTGCATTTCAGAGGAATCCAGATTAAGATAGCTCATTTTGGCTAGTAACCTCACCCTTATTTCATCCATTTCAAAAGGGGCATCTTCATCCATATATCCCTGTTCAATAAATAATGTTTTAAGATCATTCTTCATTGAATCTTTAAATCTTTGTATGTTTTCGAGACTTGAAATAAGTTCCACAGGGTTGCCATTAACCTCATCCAGCTTTTCTTTTACCCTATCCCGGAATGGGGGAGTGATCAAACCTGAATCTGCAATTACTTCCCAACCGATGGTGCGCGGTCGTCCTATTTTGTACAATCTCCGGAATTCCTCCAGGATTTTAATTTTATCTTTTATTTTTTCAAAATCCCGGTTACTTAATCCATCTATGGTACCGCCACTTTCAACAAAAGCGGTCAGCTGTCCCCAGTATTCAATTCCAGACTTCAGTATATTATACAGGAGCAGAGGATCTCCGGAAAGATATCCAACAGGTATTTTCTCAGGCCTATGCGTCATAAGATCGTACTTCGGAATATTAAGGATTTTCCTGTATTCCCTGATGGTCATATTCCCTGGGGTGGCAAGCTCCCGGATAAATTCCAGCCTGTCAAATCCCGGACGATGAAAATGATCATCTTCATTGTCAGGTTGGCCACTGTTCAGGTTGATAATCCTGAAATCATGATCGTCCTTTTCCTTCAGGAAATCGAGCCATTTCCCGACTTCATCAGGCTGGGCTGTCATGTAGAAGAGCTGCCTGCCCGACTTGCTGATAGCATAAAGGGCCTCAATAATTGCAGCGGCTCTTTCATCGTCGCTGTTTGCGAGCAGCTCATCGGCCATTACCGGCAGCCTTACACCTCCCTCCTGTGTTTCAATGAAGGCTAACCTTACCGACAGAAGCAGCTGCACTCTAGTTCCCGTTGACAATTCAGAGAGGAAGAGCCCCGTTCCCGAAACATTGTCATATGCAATAAAAGAGGGCGTTGGATTATAATTAACTCTGATCCTATATTTCTGATTCGTTATTGTTCCGAATATGCTGTTAGCCCTTTTAAAGATCTCCTGTTGATTCTCACCTGCAGTGATCTTCCTGAGCTTAGCGACAAGCAGACTGCCTGTCACAGAAGAGAGATCCTTTTCATAAAGACACCCCAGCAGGTTCAGGGAGTTTTGCCTTTCAGCGATCAGCTCTTCCAGTTCGTTCCCTGACAACTTCTGCCTGACCTTAAAGTTTGTTTCACTAATCTGTCTGGCAAGGTCCAGCTCTCCAGAAGCAATAAGCCTGTATTTTTCTTGTTTTTCAAGAGCCTGATCGGTTGCCAGCTCCGCTATTTCTGCTTCAAGTTCCCTATAAAGGGAGTGGCTTTTCAGGTTCGCCAGTTTTTCGCTGTTTAAGGTATCGGCTTTCCTGTAAAGATCATTTGCCTCATTAAAGAAAGGCAGCTGTTCCATAAGGTCTCTGAGGCCTTCAAAGTCACCATCGGCAAGGCCGAGACTCTGATAACAAGCAATTCTACGAATCCGATACCCGTTTATCCTTTCCTGGCATTTAGCAATAGACTGATTATGCGTTCTGATATTTCCTTTGGCCACACTTCGTGATGATTCATCATTTTTAAGCCTGTCAGCTATACCCCTGCACGAAGCCCAGTCAGTGGCTCTCTCGGCTCCAAGCTCCACAAATTTAATGTTGCATTGCAAGAGATGTTCATCCCTTTGTCTTTCCAGCTCTTTATGAATGGACCGAAGCGAATCAAGAGCCATATCGGCCTTTTGCCAGTCGGTAACATGCTTAATAAACCAGTATAGAGCAGTGTAATTTTCACCTTTTATGTCAGCCATTCCGGGAACAGCTTTAATCCTTTCATGGAAATCTTTCAGGCTTGCCTCTGTTTTCTCTTTTTCGGGCTTCAGTCTTCTAAGTCTTTCTTCAAGATCATTTAACCTGTTTGATATGAAGTTATTCATCGATGTGGCAGAAAGCAAAATGTTATATTCTTCCATCAACGCCGATACTCTTGCAGTAACATCAGCTGAGACCCACTTATCAGGCAATTTGTATCCCTTGTCTGAAAAATCGCTCTGCCTTATCCTGAGTCGTTGACTAATCTTTGAACGGGTGATGAAATGGGCAATTATCAAAACTGCCATGAGTGCTGCTGCCCAAAGGAGAGGTTTCCCTGCAATAAAAGTGGCCGCGATTGCAGCAAGGCCGGCGACAAGGGCAATTCCCGTAAACAGAAAACTTAGTTTTTCTCCTGCGCTTTGCTCTTTGAGCCAGTCGCTGAGGATACTTATTCCGTTCTGCAAGCTGACAGAATCGCCATGAACCTCTTTGGTTCCTTCACGAAGCCTATCTATCTCATCTTCGATTGAGGCTGTCTGACCTGAAACCCTCAGTGCATCCTGGTAAAACCTGTCCAGATCGCCAATATCCTTAAGATCTATTCCTTTCCACAGATCGGGATCTCCGAGGTTTTCAATCGATTCCCTGGCCTTTTTCTCCTCCTGTTTAAGTGAGGCCTGATTTATCTCATTATTGGCAATATCCTGTTCCAGTTTTAAAAGGGCGCTTATTCTGTTTTCAAGTTCAGTGAACTCCTCGTTCGATATATCTCTCTCAGGAAGCGAAAGAACCTTTATCTGATCCTTATTTTCACTGACAACTATTTTTGAATCAGCGATATTATTCTCCTCTTCTTTGATCTGATCATTCAGGTCATTAATTGCCTTCAATTCATTACCAATGGCGTTTTTCAGGGAAGGAGTAAACTTGTCAATCTCTGACTGCCTGAATTCAAGTTCTTTTCTGGCTTCCAGGTATGAGCAGGCAAGGCCGTAAAACTCACCCTGATTTCTTGCTTGTGAGGCCTTCTCAAGTTTAAGCTTAAGATCCGAGAGTTGTTCCTCTTCACCCTTAACTGATTTATGTGCCTTTTCAGCTTCAACGAGCTTTTCTGTCTTTTCGCTTAATTTCGTTGTGTTATCGGCATTTTTCTTTCTGGTAATAGAGTCGGAATAATTCAATTCCTTTTGAGCAGCATCGAGATCGAAGCCACCCATTGATTCAACCATAATCCTTTCAGCGAGCGATTCATCACCAACATTTATAAGCTCGTGTAGGGCAAGCATATAATTATTCTGCGATTCTGCAGCAATTATTCCTTCAGGCTTTCCCTCGATTCCTTCCGTTTGGAATTTGTGATAATCCGAATCGACTTCTGAGGTCCAGGGGCTGGCATCGATTTTAAACCGGCCGGAAATGTTAAGTCCGGGTGATTTCTCATGCCATATAAGTTTCTGAACTACCCGGGCTATGGTACTTTTACCAGCGCCATTCGGGCCGGTGATAATATTGATGGAAGGAGATAATGTATCGAAACCTTCAGCCTTGAGACCATCGGGAAATCCCGGAGCCTTTCTGATCTTTATCGAGTTGAATTCAAGTTTTGCCATTCTCTATTTTCTGTTTTGTTGCAGCAACGTTCCCAGAAGCCGTGTTGATTCCTTCAACAGATACTTTCTTCCCAGAGAGTCAGGATCTTCTGCAGGTTCTTCCTGATTTCTTAAAGGCAT
>CAIPJU010000822.1 GCA_903865465.1 uncultured Bacteroidota bacterium | reverse complement strand
CTTGCTTATATCTGGTATATTTGGATTGAATTATCTCAATTGATTAACTGAAAATGATATCAGATAAGCAGAAGGTCTATTATTATTCAATTTCAATATTATCAATCTCCTTCATCAATCGGTCAGTCTCAGCAAGTGCAAAGCAAAAGCCCGGACGGAATGACCACATTTTAACAATTTTACTGAGATAATCGTATTAAATTTACAAATAAGCACTTATAACCGGCCTGAGGTGGTCAAACTGATCCGGAGGCTGATGGTCGCGGGCACTGGCTTTTCCACTTTGGCTATACTTTAAGATATAAATTTTGTTGATCTTTTTTGTGAAAAACGAACAAAATGAATATAAACAAGTTATACATAAAAATAGTCATAACTTATTTTAAAACCGTAGTTATAAAAATGAAGAAACTTACGTTTACCTTGATTCTGATTTTATCATTTTGCTGGCAGTATTCATTGAGGGCCCAGGGTGGTAAGTGGGAAGTTGTAAAAACAGTTAATACCGCACCAAACTGCAACGAATGCGGTATGGCGACCGCAAATGGGAAATTATACCTGATAGGAAATGACGGCAGTCATGTGACACCGGTTGAGGCATTTGATCCTTCATCGCTTACCTGGACAAAACTAGCTGAGACTCCTGTTGTTATGCATCATTTTCAGGCCATTCCGTATAAGAACCACATCTACATCCTCGATGCTTTTTCAAATGGTGGCTTTCCTGATCAGGTCCCAATGTCAAATGTTTATAGTTATGATGTAAAGAATAACACCTGGGAAAAAGGTGGAGAAATACCAGCAGAACGAAAAAGGGCAGGGGCAGCTGCAGTTGAATATAAGGGGAAACTATATCTGATAGCCGGTATCACACACGGTCATCAGAGCGGAACTAACAGTATGTTTGATTGCTATGATCCGGCAACAAAAAGCTGGACAACTTTACAGGATGCTCCGCACATAAGGGATCATTGTTTTGCATCAATAATAAATGACAAATTATATGTTGTTGGAGGAAGGAATACCAGTTTCCGTGATCCGGAGAACAAAATACCATTTTTTGCCAAAACGGTTCTGGATGTTGATGTATATGATTTTACGACTGCGAAATGGTCAACTCTTCCTTCCAGACTTCCTCTTGGAAGCGGGGGAGGTAATCTTGTAAATTTAAATAATGTTTTGTATTATATGGGAGGTGAGCGTGCAACGGAAACAGAGCGCAATGCTCCGCGTAAAAATACTTTTTATCTTGACCCTTCAACATCTCTTCAATGGATTGAAACAGACAGCCTGCATTTTGCACGGAACGGTGTTGCTGCTTCAGTTTTGAATAACAAGATCTATGTTGCTGGCGGATCAGGAGCCGGAATGGGCGGCCCTCCTCCGGGTAATTTACCAGGCGGTCCTCCCCCTGCAGGACAAGCCGGGAATAACCCTCCTGACAGATTACCACCACAAGGCAATATGCCAAATGGTCCCGAACAGAATCATCCGGTTGATCTGGAGGTATTTATTTTGAAATAGTCTTTTATTGATCTAAAGGGTTGTCATTAACATTTTGTTCAGCAGCTTTCGGAGTTAAGTCATGGATAAGAAACTGCCTGAATGATTCATATTCGTTATATAGATTCAGATACCGGGTTCATTAATTTCATCGGTTGATGTATCAGGTTATAGCGCCTTCCCAATTACGTTTGCTAGCAGCCTGGCTTTAGCAGCCATCATCTTAGAGAGTTTCGACGCTGACTTGATGGTTTGTCCGGTGAATATGCAGAAATTCTTAATTAAGTCAATAAATGCAGTAATGTTCTCAGCTTTGACAACAATTTTCTTACCTTGAATATCAGCATGGGTTATGGTGGTTACAAGAGTTCCGTCGATAAAAAGCTGAAAAGTAAGATAGTCAGTAATAATCAGATTATTCAATGACTGCCGG
>CAIPJU010000821.1 GCA_903865465.1 uncultured Bacteroidota bacterium | reverse complement strand
GTATGAACGGGAGAGCTTTACTAATAAATCTATAATAATTGTTAATGAGGCCAATCAAATTCAGGATTTTCTTAATTTGACAAAATCAGATGTGGATAATTATCAAAACTCTTTAAGGGGATATATTTTAACATCAGATAAGGAATTGCTTGACAGGACTGAGCATGCGAAGCAGGATATTCAGTTAAGAATTATGCAGTCTGATAGTTTGCTGAATGGTCAAAATGAAATAAAAACCCAATTCAAAATTGCAAACCGATACATTGATGAGAGAATAAAGTTTTCGGAAAATGTTTTAGAGGCCTATAAGAGTCATGGCAGGGATTCAGCAGCAAAAATGCTCGGTCAGGAGTATGGAATAATTCTTGTCGACAGTGTCGAAAAACAATTGGACAGGATCAGTATTCGGGAAGATAAGGTACAATCCTCTGAGATTAAAAATGAAATCTCGCTCTCCGGCAGAAAAATGTTTGCCCTTATCGGAGTTGGAATTGTCCTGTTGTTTATTATACTGATCGCCGTGATCTACCAAACCTTAATGTTTATTAAAATACAAAAGAGATCTATCGGAGAGCTTAACAGGATGAATACCAGGGTTAAGCTGGCTATTGAAGCAAGCAATTCAGGTACGATAGATTGGGATATTCAAAATCACACAATCAACTGGTCTGATGAATTTCTTAAACTTAATGGGTTGGATTCATCTGCCCCGCCAACCATTGAAACTTTGGAAAAATCACTGCACCCTGATGATTTATTGATGACCCGGGAAAAGATTGCCGAAACCCTTGAAACCGGAAGACCTTTGTCATTTGAATACAGGATAATAATGCCCGATAAATCTGTCAAGTGGTTACATGCGGCAGCAAAAAAGGTAATCAGCGAGGGAGGATTTGTTACTTTAACAGGTATTTGTTTTGATATTACTGATTTAAAAATTAAGGAAATTGAACTTTCCAGGGTTAATAATACACTTAAGATTGCCCAGGAAGCCGGCAAAGCGGGTGTCTGGGAATGGGATGTGGTAGCCAATTCATTATACAGGTCTGAGGAATTATTCAAACTATATGGTATAAATCCCTCCGCTTCTGAACCTTATCACAATTTGTTTAATACTGTACATCCCGATGATAAGGAAAGGGTTCTTATGACAATTCAGTCTGCTATTGTCAATAAAGACCCCCTGATAACTGATTATAGAATCATATGCCATGATGGGACAATAAAATGGATTCGTCTTGTTGCAAGAACAGAATATGATGGGGAAAAACCATTGAAAGTAACAGGTATATGCCACGATGTGTCTGACTTAAAGGAAGTTCAGGATCAGCTTAAAAAGGCGAAAACAGAAGCTGAGAGTGCAAACAAAACGAAAAGTGATTTCCTGCTGAATATAAGTCATGAATTCAGGACTCCCCTTAATGCGATAATTGGATATGCAGAGTTACTTGAAAAGGCAGAAGGGAATTCCAGGAAAAAATACTCCCAGTCGATTAACACAAGCGGGATAAGGTTGTTGTCAATGGTTGATGATATTCTTGACCTAATTAACTTCGAGAAGACTGAATTTGAGCTGAACTGGGATTATGTTGAGACTTTCGCTTTCTTCAGCGAGATTGAAAGGAACTTTTCTGCAAAGGTTTCTGAGAAAGGACTGGTATTAAAAACGGATATAGATCAGAACTTACCAACTTCCATTAGGATGGATGGCCGAAGGTTATCACAAATAGTGACCAGTCTGGTGGATAATGCAATAAATTTTACCGATAGTGGTGAGGTTGCAATTATTACAAGGACACTGAATAAAAACAATAAGATTAAGAAAACAGACCTTATTCTTGAAGTTCGGGATACAGGGCGAGGTATGTCGGAAGATTTCCAGAAGAGGTTGTTTGAATCTTTTTCACAGGCTGAAAAGAAGACCGTTCATGGTGGCATAGGAGTCGGACTGGCGCTCACCAAACTGATAGTGGATAAGATGAAAGGGACGATAAATGTTATCTCTCAGTTAGGGATGGGCAGTAAATTTGTCATCACACTTCCAGGTATATCCTTTAAGGAAGAAGTTCAGGCAGTAAGCAGCCCGGAAGAAGCCAACAGGCAAATTCAGAAGGAGGCGGATGAAAAGGAAGAGATTATTGATCCGGCAGGATTGATTGATTCTCTTGAAGGGAGTTTGCTTGAGACATACAAATCATTTGAATTAAGACAACCATTGGAAAAGGTAAAAATGTTTGGTTTGTCACTTTTCGAACTTGGAATCAACCATAAGAGTAAACTGATAACAGAGTATGGGGAGAATTTGCTGAATGCTGCAAATACTTTTGATATTGACGGAATGCTTAAGTTATTGAAGAATTATCCCGAAAATATACAAATCCTTAAAAGGGTTTGATATAATACCAAAAATCAGCACAACAATCTTATACCAGCCGGTTAAATTTAGCTTGATCCTTCCGGTTGTGGTCATGGACACCGGCTTTTACAATCACATACCTGGAGATTCCCGGAATTTATCCGGTTTTCCCGGAAACCAGTTTCATAGCTCAACCTGGTTTATTTGAGTTTGTATGTTTGTGCCTGTATCGCTATTGCCCGCATTAACTGTAATACTCCAATCAGTATGGTCAGACAATATGTTCTCATTTGATTGGTCTTTAGTTAATTGATGTAACTAAAACATCAGAGTTAAGTTAGCTTATGCAAGTTACGATATTAATGAACCTGAGTCAAGTAAGTCGATAAAGATTTGAATTAAGCACTAATTTTGGCCCATTTACATCCTTCTTAAATTCCAGGAATTGAGATTAGTTGGTATGCTATCGAAGACTCCTGTTCGCCAACAATAACATGGTTAAAAACGTCATTAACAGCTTTATAACTGTAATTACTCAAAATGTACGAATAGCTTATCCGCGTATTAATAAAGAAATGACTGGTAGGTGAGTTTTCCATATATACACCAATTCTCTGATCAGGCTGACTATCCCACTTAATTGAATGATAATAGCATAAGTTGATCAACCAAATCACTGCTTCTTCGCTGCCGGTGTTGAGAATGGAGGTGCTTTAATTACAGTTTCCTCTTTTGGTATCAGTTTCATGAGTTCCTCAACTGCTTTCTCCAGTTGGGGATCGCGTCCCTCGTTTAGTGCTTTGGCATCCTGCCTCACTTCTATATCGGGTGGAACTCCCATGTTTTCGGCAATCCATTTATGATTTATGGGGTCAAAGATTGCATTATCAGGTGCAGTTACTGCCCCGCCGTCGATAAGGCTGTAATGAACTGATGATTTTACGAGTCCTCCCCAGGTTGTTGTTCCTATCAGCTGACCAACTTTCTGCTGTCGGAATACCCATGGAAAAAAGTCTCCTCCCGACCCTGACATCTCATTTATCAGCAGCACTTTGGGTCCAAGGACCCCGGCAGGCAATACCCCTGGTTTCCCCTCAGGTACTTCATTTGTCCATGCAGCCCTCAGGGTTCTTTTCATCAGGTCCACCATATAATCATCGAGTAAGCCCCCGCCGTTAAAACGTTCATCAATAATTGCACCTTTCTTATCCTGCTGGGCAAAGAAATAGCGATTGAACGACACCAGACCCTGTGAGCCTGTATTGGGTACCCAGATGTATGCCAGCTGTCCGTGTGAAAGGCTGTCGACCAGTCGTCTGTTATCCTCTACCCATGCTCTCTGACGGAGTGCACTCTCGCTCCGTATTGGCTTTACTGTCTCTTTCCACGACCCTTCAGGCTTAGGAGCGCTGTTAATGCTCAAAACAGTTTGCTGATCGAGTGTCCCCTGAAGAAACATGAACGGATCATCGGCAGCGGTGAGTACTTTGCCATTTATAGCTGTAATATAATTTCCTTCCTGTATTTTCACACCAGGCTGATCGAGGGGACTGGTCAGTTCAGGGTTCCAGCTTTCTGTTGTATATATCCTATTTATTTTCCAGCAACTGTTTTGAGCAACAAGGTCGGCTCCCAACAATCCGACATTAGGTTTGTCCACTTCCGGGAAATTACCTCCGAAGACAAAACTGTGTCCTACTGAAAGTTCTCCGTTAACCTGGTCAAGCACGTAGTTAAGATCGCTCCTGTGTTTAACAAACGGAATAAGCGGGGAATAGCGTTCGTAAACCTCCTGCCAGTTGCGTCCGTGCATATTAGGATCGTAGAAGTAGTCGCGCTCGTATCTCCACGTCTCATCGAAGATCTGCGACCATTCTTCTTCCCTGTTAAGATTCATCTGAAGATTAACATTCAGTGTTTTACCGGCATCGCCCGGTTTTGAGGTATCCACTACTTTCCACTCTTTGCCAACCTTTAAAAGCAGTTTTTTACCGTCGGGTGAAGCAGAAACATTTCCGGCACCACTCATGAACTCTTTCATTTCCCTCTCCTCGAGGACAAATTTCTGAAGTGTAGCACCGGGTTTGTTAGGGATATTTTCAGCAATAAAAAGTGTTCCTTTTGTTCCTCTTATCAGGGCAACATAATTTCTCACCGGGATTGGGAGCGGCATTGTTCTTCGATCGATATTCTCAAAATCGATATTAACCGTTAACACGGAGTCGGCAGATGCAGGTTTTGCTTTTTCTGTTTTCTTTTTAGAATCCTTTGGAGTCTCTTTTGAGGCCTCTTTTTTTACTTCTGGTATTTCTTCATCGCTGCGCAGTTTGAAAGGAGAGGGGTCATCTTTTTTCAGGTTGATAACATAGCAGGCGTATTCTGCATGGGCGTTCATTGCACTGGTGTTTGCCCATCCCGATCCCAGAGCCACATCGGTGCTTGCGAGAAAATAGAGATGTTTCCCGTCGAGATCCCAGGCTGGAGAAAATGAATCAGCAAATAAGTTTGTAACAGGATGCAGGCTGTTATCCTGTTGCGACCAGAGTATTATCCTTCTGAAGTTGTTAGAAGCTCCTTTTGAATAAGCCAGCCACTTTGAATCGGGCGACCATGTGAGGCCCATCGATCCTCTTTCGAGATTATTTGCCCCTGTATCTATAGTTTTAATTTCACCTGTTTCAATGTTAAGAATCCTTACCCGGACATCATCATCATCGAAGGCAATATATTTCCCGTCGGGGGACCATACTGGTTCCCATGCCATTTTAGATTCACCTATGGAGAGCTCCCCTGGTTCCGACAATCCATCCTGGTCCGCAATAAGCAGTTCATAGCCTTTGTGCCCCTTATCGGAGAACCAGGCAACTTTGTCACCCTTTGGCGACCATAACGGAGCACGATCGGCGGTACCGGAACTTTTCGTTATATTTCTGGGATCGCCCTGCTCAACAGGAATTGTAAAAATTTCACCTCTTGCTTCCATGATTGCCCTCTTGCCTGTAGGTGATAATGATGCCGAGCTTATCATCTCGGAGGTATTCTCCCATTTATTTTCCGCCCATGGGAAATCGCCCGAGATATTTATGTCAAGCTGCTTTACTTCAGCAGTAGCCGGATCGAGGAGAAACAGGTATCCATTCCTTTCAAAGGCAAGATTATTTTTACCCGACAACCATTTTATGTCAGATCCGGTGTAATGAGTGATCTGTTTAAGCTCTTTTGTTTCAGTTGAATATGACCATATATTCGATATATTGTCGCGGTCAGAAAGGAAGTAAATATTGCTGCCGATCCATACGGGATGTATATCGATAGTTCTTTCATTTGGTATTAATTCTTCCGACTGATCTTTTAGGTTCAGTATAGTGAGAGGAGTGTTTTGCCCGCCCCGGTACATCCGCCACTCAACATCCCAGCGGTTGACTCTCTCAAGGATTATTTTGTTTCCATCGGAAGAAAAGGATGCATTCGTGCCCCATTGTGCTGTCAGCAGGGTTGATGGTCCTCCTTTTACAGGGGCCAGCCAAAGGCGCTCAGCCGATGCGGGAGAAAAATCCCTTGATGAGGAGAAAAGTACCTGGCTCCCGTCGTTTGTCCATCCCCTGGTAGTTGCTCCGGAAGGGTGCCAGGTAAGGCGTTTTGGTGTTCCTCCTTCAATCGGAACCACGTATATGCAATCGGAACCCGACCTGTTCGATGTAAAGGCAATTGTCTTGCCGTCGGGCGAGATAAAAGGATTTTTTTCAACCGACTGGGTGCTTGTGATTCGAAGCAGATGAGAACCGTCAATAGACGAAACCCAGATATCGCCCCCGTATTCAAAAGCAATATGCGTATCATTAACAGATGGCTGCCGCAAAAGCCTTGTCCCCTGTGCTGAAACAGCTGTGACGGACAGTGCAAAAAGTATAATCAGTAATCGTAATCGCATACCGATTAGCTTATTTGATACGGACGGTGAAAGAATATTGTAGTTCATGGTTTATGGTTTTGAACTACTAATTTACTAAAATATTCTATTTATAGGAGACGATCTTTGCAGGGGCAAATTTCGCTCAGACAGCTTATAGCTTTTTTCGAAAAAGCGTAGACCATTCACTGTAAAGTAAAAGGATCAGTATTTTCTTTGGCCTGATCGGAAGCCACTGATCTTTTACCTCGCTGCCTGGAATTTCTTTATCCTGTTAATGGCATTGGCCTGGAGGTCATAATAATAAAAAGGGTAATCGAAGCTATGATAAACTCCCTTGCCGAATACAGCAGTAAGTGGAAGTAGTGCGTTTTCATTGGCCGTGCTGCAAAGTAACACTCCATTCTTCAGATCGATAGTTGCATCGGCGTAATTATGGACTTTATGAAATCTCAGGCTGGCATCAGGCATAAGTGATCCAAGGCTCATTGATGACGGTGCAGTTGTCTCATCCCTGGTCCAGCTCACAGGATTAATTACCAGGCCGACAATATCTGAAACAACCGGATTGGCCCCGGCAGCTACATCGGGCGCCTGGGTATTATAGGATATTATTACTCCTGTATCGTCGGGTCCGCTTGCAAACTTAAGATGAGGATTCGCAGTCAGAAAATCCTGGGTTACAGGATAACCTATGACATAGGCGGCAACCATTCTGCTATAAACTTCAGGATGCTGGCTCATATATTCCGAAAGAATGAAGAGGAGAATATTTGCCCCCTGTGAATGACCTGCCAGGATGAATGGTCTGCCATTATTCAGATGATTTATGTAATAGTCAAAAGCTGCAATTACATCACGTGAAGGGATTCCGGAAATAAAATCCCATCTCTCCTTTTCAGGTAGGCTCAGAACATAATTCGCATCGGCTTGCCTGTAGAAAGGGGCAAATACATTGGCCGTAGTGTCGAACAGTGTAGCCTGACGGGCATATGCCGAAATAGAACCTGTATGCATTGAGGCGTTGTCAATTGTGCAAATGTTACCGTCAGAGGTGGTCCTTTTCCATGCCGTCGGATATACATAAAAAACATCGGTGCTTTTAAGCGGGACCGGCATTGAAAGCCAGTGGTCGGAAATGGAATAATCAGTTATCTGAACCTGACTGTCGTCAGTTTTGTGGCATCCGCCTGAAGTTATTATAAGAAAGGGGATAAGTATCGCCGGCACCAGGCTGGTAAAGAGTTTTCTGTTCATAACTGTATATTTATTAATTTTTGGTATAATTAATACGTACTTAAATCTTTGACCGTATCTCATATGTCAGCAAAAGAACTTTTCGTAACATCAGGATCATCTGAATTCAATGGTTATTTTGGTAATGAACTTTATTATTCATACCCTACTCAAAATTTAGTTTTAAATACATAAGAAGTAAAGAATTCCGCCACAACACAAAAAGATTGAAAAAACAATTACAGGATACCCGTAAAACAGTGATAAAATAGATTTATGCCCCATTAATATGTAAAAGTATATAATTCAAGAATATGATAGCATATCTGTAAAATAAAAAGCTCACAAAATTTAAATTGAGTATCTCCGGCCAGAGCCTGGGTTCCGATAATTTTTTCCTTAGCTGCAACCTTACAGGGCACACTTATTTGGTTAAGCCTGTTAATACCAACCTCATGAAGATTGGAAATATCTCTCTGATGAAAGGTAAAACGAACATAATAGGGGTATCTTTGTATAATAATGAAAGAATATTGTAACCAGAAACAAGATGGAAGAAAATACTCATTTTGCTCCGGCGCTAAGATCTACCCACGAAGAAATTCTAAAGGAGAATGAACTTGTCAGTTCAGAAAAGCTTTTTAACGAAATCTTCGGAGCGATGGGAGGGATGAACGCTGTAATCGACAAGAACCGTCAGATTATCTATGCAAATAATGAGTTTCTTGCCCTGCTCGGTTTAAAAACAGTGGAACCTATTTTGGGTAAGAGACCAGGGGAAGTTGTATCATGCATCCATTCCCGCGAGGGATCTTCAGGCTGTGGAACCTCTTTAGCCTGCTCTTATTGTGGTGCAGTAAATGCTATTATGGAAAGTCAGGTTATCGGCTCGAAATCGACCAGGGAGTCCCGTATTTCAACAATTGTTGATGAGAAGCTTAAAAGCCTGGACTTGAAAATCACCTCCGCACCGATTATTTTGGGAGAAAATACTTATTATATCTTTACCGTTCAGGATATTAGTGATGAAAAGAGAAGAAATGCCCTCGAAGGAATATTCTTCCATGATCTGCTAAACAGCGCGGGAGGTCTTAACGGTTTACTGACAATTTTAAAGGATGGGACAACACCTGAAGAGACACCTGAACTGATAAGCCTTTCGGAGGAGGCAAGCAGGGATATTCTTGAGGAAATAATGATACACAGACAGATCCGTGCGGCTGAGGCAGGAGATTTGCAGATAAAAATTGAAACTATTAATTCAATGGAATTGCTTGAGTCTACCATCAGCAAAATCAGATCTCATGAGGTCGGGCAAAATAAGAAGGTTATCCTCGATAATATCTCTGTTAATATTGATTTTGAAACAGACAGAATTTTAATACGGAGAGTTATCATAAATCTTATCAAGAATGCCCTGGAGGCAACAGATAAAAATGGATATGTTGAAGTTGGAGTAAAGGAAGAAGGAGATAAAGTGAAGCTTTGGATTAGAAATAAAGGGCTTATCCCGGTGGATGTTCAGATGCAGTTGTTCCAGAGATCTTTCAGTACCAGGGGCCATAACAGGGGAATTGGCACATACAGTATAAAACTACTGACTGAAAACTATTTGAAGGGAAGAGTAAGCTTTGTAAGTAATGAAAAAGAGGGGACAATTTTTACTATTGAGTTAAACAGAATATTTCCGCATAATTGACTTAATATTTTTTCCGGATAAATATTGATAATCTGCAGGTATTGACTTTGTCTTGAAATAGGCTTAAATTGCATATTAATATCGCAACTTAACTTATTGATCATGAAAACAATCCTGAAAATATTAATGCTTTTTATGGCTTTAGTTCTATTGAGCTATTGCAACAAGAAGGTAGAGACCGGCATTGACATCCCTGATAATAATTTTTTAAATTCTCTGATTCAACTTGGAGTTGATCTAAATCATGATGGTATAATTAGTGTCTGTCTCTAAATTTAAACTGTTGATAACAAGTTCAATACTTTGATAAGTAGATAAAGTACTTTACCCTGATATTTTTAACTTAGGGTCAAAAATAGGAATAAGATGAAACTGT
>CAIPJU010000820.1 GCA_903865465.1 uncultured Bacteroidota bacterium | reverse complement strand
TGATTTATTCATCTTTTTTTGTGAATGTTAGTTCATGAGGGTTTCATCTGTAAATAATTTGTTTTTTATTTGCCAGTTCAGGATTTAACATCTCTTGATTGGCTAATGAACTACTTCGAAGCAATTAACATCATATTATTATACTTTTATTTTACTTTTTCAAGTTTAATTTTTCGTATTCCAGGCAGAACATAATGTAAGAACCGATGGCATAGTCAACTCCTTCTTTGGTCTTTCTTCCAAAGTAGTAAGCTTTGTCGCCGATGCATGTTCCTTCGCAAACCCTTGTCGGGATCAGGTATTTACCATCACTTCTGGTGGCATTTTTCTGAAGTCCTGCATACGCTTTTTCGATGACAGGCAGAAAAGCATTTTGCTTCAGAACCTTCTTTTCCAGTCCGATTGTTATTCCGTAGGCAAACATGGCGGAGCAGGAACTTTCGATGAAATTGGCAGAATCGTTGGGGTAAATTAGCAACTGGTACCAGAGACCTGATTTCTTATCCTGCAATTTTGGCAGATTTTTGGTGATTTCCTTTAATTCAGTGGCAAATACCCTGAAATACAATGATTTTGGAGGAACCGTATTCAAGGCATCGGCAAGAGCCATCACCACCCATCCGTTTCCGCGTCCCCAGAATTCTATACTCGTGCGCTGAGGGGACATCCGTGCCCAGCCGAACTGGCAACAACGATCCTTGTAATCGTCATTGTCATCATCGTAACCATGTACCCAAAGTCCCCACTTTTTATCGCCCAGTTTTTCCTTGTGAAGGAAATACTGCTTCTGAAACTCTTTGAGGTATTTCTCATTCCCTGTGTACTTGTACATTTCCAGTAAGAACATACTGATCATATAGATGGTATCGTCCCACATCTCTACGGTTTCCGTCCGGTGGGAAACTCCGCCTGCTTTGGTCCGGGGGGTTGTCAGGTAGTCGGCATAAATCTTGTTGGCCTTTTCGACATACCTGGGATCTCCTGTTATTTTTGCCAGGAAAGCCATACCGTGCCCGGAAGCCACCGCATTGGGATGCATGCCGTTCACATCATTCATGGTTAGATCCATGGCTGTCCGGATGTAATTCAGGTAGACCTTCTTTTCTGCTTCCGGTTTTGAATTGTAAAGATGAACCATGGAATTCAACATAGTGGCCTGCCCCCAGTCCCATTTGTATTGGGCGGCAGGCATGAAAATTTCCCGCCCGTACACATCCAGGGAGTCGATACGGGTCTGGGCGTTTGATATCCAAAAACAGAGTATCAACCCGGTGATAATAAGAAACTTTTTCATAATGCTTCGTATTTTAATACTTCGGTTAAAACTTAATTCTTTTCGAATTGAGCAGTTTTATTCCCAAACTATCTGATTAAATCCATTTGGTAAGATGATAGAAACAATCTTAGTCTTTGCATCATAATCAAATTTCAGTTCTTCACGAGCTATTCGGCTTTCAATAAGACCATATTGCTTTTTACCGGTGAAAAAATTGCCTTTCT
>CAIPJU010000819.1 GCA_903865465.1 uncultured Bacteroidota bacterium | reverse complement strand
CTGCATGCCTTTGTCAGCAGAGTTTCCAGAAGATCTTGTTCAACGGCCTGACTGTTGTATTTTCTTATAGTTTTGCGGTCCGACAATATATCACTTAATGGTTTCATCGTTTCTAAAATTTGAATATCCCGCAAAATAAGCAAATAAGACAATTATCATTGAGACTCAGAGAATGATTTTCATATCTTAGCATATTACTTGGATTTACCTTTATTAAAAACTAACCGGTTTTTTATTGCCTCCGGGAACCAGAACCAGACCTATTATCAACCTAAGGAAAAATTATTTTATTATGAAAAACTCCCTCATAACTACACTACTTTGGGCAGGACTTCTTGTTGTTGTGATTCCATCGACGGCACAGAAGAAAAAAGAATCTGCAAAAGAAACTGAAAAAAAGGAAGCGGTACTCAATAGCTCTACTTTCAGCGGACTTACCTGGAGGAGTATTGGTCCAGCCTGGGCATCGGGTCGAATTGCCGACTTTGCGGTAAATCCTTCAAATCACTCGGAGATTTATGTGGCAGTAGCTGCCGGAAGCATTTGGAAGACAACCAATAACGGAACAACATGGTCTCCAGTTTTTGATAAGTACGGCGCATATTCTATAGGATGCCTGAAACTCGATCCGGAAAATCCTAATGTGATATGGGCAGGAACCGGCGAAAACAATCATCAGCGTCAGATTGGTTATGGCGATGGTGTTTATAAGTCGGAAGATGGAGGTGCCAGCTGGAAGAATATGGGTTTAAAAGATTCACGGCAGATCGGAATGATAGCAATCGATCCCCGAAATACCGACGTTGTTTACGTTGCAGCCGAAGGATCTATCTGGGGACCAGGAGGCGACCGGGGTCTTTACAAAACCACTGATGGTGGAAAAACATGGAACAAGGTTCTGAATATAAGTGATAATACGGGGGTAAATAATGTACTGCTCGATCCGCGCAATCCCGATCTTATTTATGCTACCTCTGAACAAAGAAGACGTCATGTTTTTACAAAAATAGGCGGTGGCCCTGAATCGGCAGTATATAAGTCGAAGGATGGAGGAAAGACTTGGGACAAGATTATGAGCGGCTTGCCTTCAGGCGATATAGGAGGAATGGGAATTGCGATGTCACCTGTAAATCCCGATGTTTTATATATCATAATGGAAGCAGGCGAATCGGGAGGATTTTTCAGAACATTGAACCGTGGTGCTTCATGGGAAAAGATGAGTTCCTATTCCTCAAGCGGCCAGTATTTCAATGAGATATATTGCGACCCAAAAGATATCGACAAAGTCTATAGTATGGAGACAGTTTCGAGGGTATCGCTCGATGCAGGAAAAACATGGAACCCGGTAGGTAATAATCAGCGTCATGTCGATGACCACGCACTCTGGATCGATCCGGACAATACCAAACACTTCTATATTGGCGGCGACGGTGGTATCTACGAATCCTTCGACGAGGGTAAGAACTATATCTTCAAAACAAATTTGCCTGTGTCACAATTCTACAGGGTTGCGGTCGACAATGCCCTGCCGTTTTATAATGTTTATGGAGGTACCCAGGATAATAACTCCATGGGAGGACCATCGCAGAATATAAACAGGGATGGGGTTACAAATGACTCATGGAAAGTGACAGCCGGAGGGGACGGATTTTGGGTAGCGGTTGACCCAGTCGACGAGAATATAGTATTTACTGAATGGCAGTACGGGAATGCTTCCGTATGGGATAAAAAGAGTGAGGAATCATATGGAATAAGGCCTGTTCCTGCAAAGGGGGAAAAAAGCTACCGCTGGTATTGGGACACACCCCTTATTATTAGTCCGAATGACAGGGAAACTATCTACATGGCTGCCAATAAAGTCTTCAGAAGTGAGAACAGGGGAAGGAGCTGGGAGGTGATATCAGGCGACCTTAGCAGAAATGAAGACCGTAATAAATTTAAAGTAATGGACAAATACTGGAGTATCGATGCCATTGCCAAAGATATTTCAACATCACTTTGGGGATTAGTAGTTTCCCTGGCAGAATCAAAAGTTAAGCCGGGATTAATATATGCCGGAACTGATGATGGAGTAATAGCTGTGACAGAGGATGGTGGGAAAAACTGGATTAAATACACAACTTTCCCTGGTGTTCCCGAATACACCTATGTCAGTGATATCCTTCCCGACAAATTCGATGGGAATGTAGTATATGCTTCTTTCAATAATATGCTTAATGATGATTTCAAACCATATATTCTAAAAAGCAGTGATAAGGGAAAAACCTGGTCGGCAATAACAGGCAAGCTTCCTGCAAACGGTACAATCCATACAATCGATCAGGACTACAAGAATCCTCTTTTGTTGTTTGCCGGGTCCGAATTCGGCTTCTATTTCTCAGCTGACGGAGGAAATGAATGGATAGAATTCAAATCAGGGCTCCCAACCATTGCGGTACGCGATATTACCATACAGGAAAGGGAGAATGATCTTGTCATAGGAACCTTTGGCAGAGGGGTTTATATCTTTGATGATTATACTCCGCTGAGGAATTTCAAAAAGGAGATTCTCACCACAGCAGGATATATTTTCCCGGTAAAAGATGCAAAAATGTTTGTTCAATCGAGCGCTTTCGATAATCAGGGCTCTGCCTATTTTAAGGCTCCAAATCCGGATTATGGGGCAACGATCACATACTACCTGAAAGAGGTACCCAAGACAGCAAAAGAGCTAAGGCATGAGAAAGAAAAAGCACTTTTCGAAAAGGGAGAACCCATTCCCCAGCCCTCTTATGCCGAACGGGAGGCTGAGTCAAAAGAGACAAAGCCCTATCTCATTTTTACCATAAGTGACGAATCAGGAAATGTTGTAAGGAATCTTTACAAACAGGCATCAGAAGGAACAGGAAGAGTGGTATGGAATTACACTGGCGAAAGCATATCGCCCCTTGCAACTGAAAAATTCGACCCGCTCGGAGTTTCCTCAAGGAGAAGCGGCGGGATCCAGATGATGCCGGGTACTTACAAGGTTTCAATGTCCTTGTGCTCAAAGGGTGAAACAAAGGAAATCGTCTCTGCCGTTAAGTTTGCATGTAAACCGATCGGACTTGCTACTTTCAAGGCACATGATGAGAAGGCAAAACTGGCATGGATGAAGGAAGCTTCTGACTTCTCGAGAACTGTTTACGGAACAATGAGTTACACTCAGGAACTGATTAAAGATGTCAATTCTGCCCTGCAGGCTCTCCAGCAAACCACCGGTGCGACAGCGGAGATGAAGAAGGAGGCTGAAAAAATAAACGATGACCTAAATAACGTTATGTTTATGTTTAACGGTGAAGCCGCAAAGGCAAGCGAAGAGGAGACTCCTCCTGCTGATATTCCTTTGTCGGCAAGGTTAAATGAAATGGCATCGGCTACCTACGGTTCCTCAGGCGACATAACCGAAACTGCTAAAGAACAACTGGCAATTCTCAAAACTGAATTTCCTCCTGTTCTCGAAAAAGTAAAAAAAGCAGGAGAGGATATAAAGGAACTTTTAAAGCAGCTCGATTCCGTAAATGCTCCATGGACACCTGGAAGAGTACCTTTTTTAAAGTAAATCAGGAGATATTTAAATTGCTTTTTATAAGAATGTTTTTTATACTTGTTAGGAAAAATTCATGTTATTAAACTCAACCATTAAAATAAAGTATTTATGAGCAGACCGGTAACACTTTTTACAGGACAATTCGCCGATATACCGCTTGAGAAACTGGCCGAGAAAGCTACCGGGTGGGGGTTCGATGGTTTGGAGCTCGCGTGCTGGGGCG
>CAIPJU010000818.1 GCA_903865465.1 uncultured Bacteroidota bacterium | reverse complement strand
CTGCCACTTTGAAGAAGAGATACATTTTATTAATATTAACAACCCGACTTCGATGCCATTAGTAATAGTTATCCTCGGAATATGCCTTCTGCTTTTCCTCATTCTTGTCCTGAAAATAGATTCATTTTTATCGTTTGTAATTGTTTCTCTTGCTGTGGGGCTTGCAGAAGGCATGAACCTGAATAGTGTTGTTGTTTCGCTTGAAAATGGCATTGGAAGTACAATGGGTTCGCTTGTCCTTATACTGGGCTTTGGTTCTATGCTTGGCAAAATGGTGTCGGAAAGCGGTGCAGCACAAAGGATTACATCGCGCCTGATAGAAGCTTTCGGCATTAAACATATTCAATTGGCAATGATGCTGACCGGTTTCATAGTTGGTATTTCACTGTTCTTCGATGTTGGATTCTTTATTATGATTCCTCTTGTGTTTACAGTAGCAGCTACAACAGGACTGCCATTACTTTATGTAGGTTTACCGATACTTGCCGCGCTTTCCGTGACTCACGGGTTTCTTCCTCCGCATCCTGCTCCTACGGCAATTGTTACGCTTTTTCATGCAGATCTCGGAAAAACTTTGATCTATGGCATTATTGCAGCGGTTCCGGCAATAATTATTTCCGGACCTGTCCTGTCGAAAGTTTTAAGTAAGGTAGAGGCTAAGCCATTAAAGGAATTTTTAAATCAGAAAGTAATGACCGATGAAGAGATGCCCGGTTTCTGGATAAGTTTCTTTTCTTCCCTGCTTCCTGTGCTTCTTATAACTATCTCAACTATAGCCGGATTCCTGCTTCCCCAGGAGAATGGCGTAAGGAAAATACTTGGATCTATTGGAAACCCGGTAATCGCAATGCTTATTTCTGTATTCTTTTCAGTTTATACACTTGGTTTGGCCAGGGGGAGAAAGATGGCTGATATAATGAATTCTCTCGCTCATTCTGTTACTACAATCACTATGATAATGTTATTGATAGCAGGCGCGGGAGCTCTTAAGCAGGTGCTGGTCGACAGTGGTGTAAGCAAATATATCGGAGAACTTCTGAGCAATTCTGCATTGTCGCCCCTTTTCCTTGGCTGGCTTATTGCAACCATTCTGCGTTTTTGTGTGGGCTCGGCAACAGTAGCAGGAATTACCACAGCAGGCATAGTACTCCCGCTCGTAACTGGCGGGCATGTAAATCCTGAGCTTATGGTACTTGCCATAGGGTCAGGAAGTCTTATGTTCGGACATGTAAATGACGGTGGTTTCTGGCTATTTAAGGAATACTTCAATCTCAGTATCAAGGATACCCTGAAGACCTGGAGTGTTATGGAGACTGCAATTGGGATTATGGGTCTGATTGGTGTTATGATTCTTAGCCTGTTTATAAAATAACCACTGCGATAACCTGGTCAATCTCATTATTCTTGCAACTATAATTCATTATCTTTAAAATCTGAATTCATAAAATTGATGAAACTAAATATTTTGTTCTTATGAAAATAAAATTTATTGGCGCTGCCCGTGAGGTGACAGGAAGCAAACATCTCATTACGACCGACTCAGGCAAGAAGATACTTCTCGATTGCGGAATGTTCCAGGGAAAAGGTCTTGAAACTGATTCCATGAACAGGGAACTCGGCTTCGACCCTTCTAAAATAGATCATCTGATTCTTACTCATGCCCACATTGACCATTCCGGACTTATTCCTTATATGTACAAATTGGGTTTCCGGGGATCGATAATCTGTTCAAATGCAACCCGCGACCTTTGTGCTATCATGCTGGCCGATTCAGCCTTTATACAGGAGCATGATACCAAGACTTTTAATAAGCGCAGGACCAAAAAAGGTCTGGCCCCGGTAACCCCATTATATTCTCAGGATGATGCAAAGGAATGTATGAGTTTGTTCATTGGTGTTCCTTATGACATGAAATTCAGGATCGATGACAATATAAAGGTGAAGTTCACTAATACTGGTCATATGCTTGGCAGCGGTGTTGCCAATATTACAATCCGTGAGAATGGGAATGCTAAAAGAATAGCCTATACCGGCGATATAGGCAGGCCGGTAAACAGGATCCTTGCTCCTCCGGTTCCTTTCCCTCAGACTGACTATCTTATAACAGAATCAACTTATGGCGACAGGCTTCATAACGATACAAAAGAATCAGAAGATGCGCTTCTGAAAGTGGTCGTTGAGACCTGTGTCAACAAAGGTGGAAAACTGATAATCCCGTCTTTCAGTGTTGGACGGACACAGGAAATAGTATTTTCTCTAAATAAGTTTTTTAATGACGGAAGGCTTCCAAAGGTCGATATCTATGTCGACAGCCCTCTCGCAGTAAACGCCACAACAGTTTTCAGACTGCACAGGGAGTGCTTCAACCAGGAGTTCCTTGAGGTTCTGGAAAATGATAAGGACCCCTTTGGGTTCAACAGCCTATATTATATAACGAGGGTCGAAGACTCAAAACGGCTGAATGATCACAAAGCGCCCTGTGTTATTATTTCAGCTTCGGGTATGGCTGAAGCGGGCCGTATAAAGCATCATCTTGCCAATAACATATCAGATCCAAAAAATACTATTCTCTTTGTTGGGTATTGCGCTCCTGCTACACTTGGTGCACGCATACTGAATGGTGAAAAAGAGGTTTCAATACATGGTATGGTTCACGAAGTGAAAGCAGACATCCGGAAGATAGAATCTTTCAGCGGTCACGGCGATTATGAGGAGATGATTCACTTCCTGAATTGCCAGGATAAGGGAATAATTGAAAAACTGTTTCTTGTTCATGGTGAGTATGAGACCCAGAAAAGATACTCTGAATCACTCACCAGAGAAGGTTTCAAGAATATTGCAATCCCTGCAAAAGGGGAGGAGTATGAATTATAAAAAAATATTTGCGAAATTGATCTAACTATCGATGAGCTTGTTATTTTTGCCTCTCAAATTTTAAGGTTGATTATTTTATTAGCAGGATAAGACTATGGGAAGAGCATACGAATACAGGAAGGCTACGAAGGAAAAGCGTTGGGACAAGATGTCGAAACTGTTTCCGAAACTGGCTAAAAACATCACTATTGCTGCCAAGGAGGGAGGGGGCGATCCTGACCTGAATGCCAAACTCAGGACAGCTATTCTAAATGCAAAATCGCAGAATATGCCGAAGGATAATATCGAAGCAGCTATCAAGAGGGCTTCGGGTAAGGATTCTGCAAATTTCGAGGAGATCTGCTATGAAGGGAAAGGCCCTCATGGAGTGCTTGTCTTTGTCGAATGTGCAACTGACAATAACACCCGTACAGTGGCAAATGTAAAATCATACTTTGGTAAGTACGGCGGAGGGACTGTCCCTACAGGTTCGCTTGAATTTATGTTTTCGAGAAAAGCTGTTCTGGAATTCGAACAACCTGAAGATAAAAGCCTTGAAGATATTGAATTAGAACTTATTGAGTCGGGACTGGAAGAAATAGAATTGGTCGACGACATAGTTTATGTCTATGGCGACTATACAAATTTCGGCGCATTGTCGCTCACTCTTGAGGATCTGGGGATAGAGGTGAAAAAGGCTTCACTGAAACGATTCGCCCTGAATTCATTAGAGTTTACTGAAGAACAGCTGGTTGATATCGAAAAGCTTATCGACAGGCTCGAGGATGATGATGACGTTCAGGCTGTTTATACCAATATTGCCTGACAGGATTTAAACTACAAAACGTTTCATTTCCTTTCTTACCCGCTTCCAGTCGGGGAATAGCTCGTTAAGCAGGTTATAAAATCCTGCGCCGTGATTATGATGTTTAAGATGGCAAAGTTCATGAATAATAACATGCTCGATATAATTGTCGGGCATTTTTATTAATTCGGTACTCAGGGTTATGACACCTTTTGAGGAGCAGCTTCCCCAACGACGTCTCATCGTTCTTATCACCAGTTTAGATGGCCTGAAATCATAATCTTTAAACCTGATAAGAATATTGTTTAACATTTCCGGGAAGAGGACAATGGCTTCATCCTTATAACGAGAATAGAGAAGTATTTTCATTGCCGCCTGATCTTCATTTTTTTCGAGGCCCAACTCAACAGTTCCATCAAAGAAACGGACATAATTTACACCTGATTTTTTTATCCTTAGAATGTATTCGCTTCCCCTGAAAAGATGAACGCCTCCATCAGTATATGAGCTGTCGGGCATTCCCTTCTGTCTTTGCACGGCATCACTGTGGTGTTTGGTTATCCACCCAGCTTTCTCAGTAACTATTCTGTTGACAGTACTGAATGAAGTTCTCAGGGGGACTCTGACTACTACCGACGAATCGGGAAGGATACTAATGGCCAGTGTCCTTCTGCGTGAATAGATAATCCTGAATTCAATATCGCCTATTTTATGCAGACCGCTATCTTTTGACATTTATTTTTAAAAACACTTAATTAATCTCTGTGAAAGAATGAAAGGTGTAATTTCTACCCTCCAGGTAATTCAAAATTGAATCGAGGCGAAGATATAATTTATCTGTTCGCCTGCTGTCGGTACCCGGGTGAATAAGCAGTATATATCCGTTGAGTCCTTTGGCCTTTTCATAAGTTATGAGATTATTTATAAGATAATCAGTGGAATAGTATGGTTTATTCTTCGGAAAAGTCCAGTCCTGATTTATTATTGTACCACTCGAAATATTTACAGGCAAAAGACCTGCCTGTTTACTCCATGAGGAAATAGTGTCGTTATGCCATTCATAGGGAGGAAGGAAGATTTTGCATTTAGACTTGTTAATCCCATGGCTTCCAAGTTCTGCAAGATTGTTTGTAATATCATTAAAGAATTCTTCCCTGGTCACCAGCAGAGAATCCCTCTTTTCCCAGGAACAATATAGAAGATGTTTGTCTGAATGAGGACCTATGTAATGTCCAGACTCTTTTAACCTTTCAATGATTTGATCAAACCCGTGGTTTCGGCAGAAATCCCCGGTCAGGAAAAATGATGCTTTGATTTTATGTTTATCCAGGACAGTAAGAATATGATCGAATCCATCGGCAAACTCATGTGCCGTAAAACAGAGCCATATTTCTTTCTTTGTTGTGTCCATCCTGACAACTGCTCCGGCTGATTTTTGGATAAATGGATTTTCATATACTCCCTTAGGTTTTGCTGATATTGCCGAGAGATAATATACCAGGCTGGCCGTTCCATCCATAGTACATTCATTCGTAGAATAGTCGGCGAAATCGTCATGATAAACAGCCATTTTGGTCTGGAATTGAGCATATTTATCGCCATGAGAGAGGTAGATATATTTCAATGAGTTAAAAATTGAAGGATATACCGGACCATCAACAAGACCACCTGGAACCTGTCCTCCCTTAACCACATACGATGAGTGTGAATCAGAAGGATATACACCATCTGCAGGCAGCCCAACTACCATGCTCGTCCCCCAGGGATTGCAGCCAAAGAGCCAGTCGCGATGCGCGGCTTCCAGTTCCGCGAAAGATGAATCTCCTGTTATCTTCCTGTAGAGATGGGCCTGAGTCAGAGTCGCTACTATGTAATTATTAGAACACCAAACGAAGGGAATCCCAATGCCAAATGAGTTTTTCTCAGCCCTTCTTGAAATACGGTCAAGGCCAGCCTTCATGTATCCTGCAAACTCCTTATTGTCTGGATTTTCTCCTCCCTGCGCAATAGCAGGATGTCCCAGATTTACAAAGGGATACCATTGGTAATGCCTTGCAGTATCACTTCCCATCCAGGGAGTCACCTTTTCCATCCGGCCAAACTTCCCGGCATAATCGAGATAAGTCTTGTCGTGGGTAAGTTTATACAGTTCTGCAGCTGCAAGCTCCATGTCGTCGCTCCAGTTATCCTCCTCATAAAAATATGGTGCAGTGCCCGGAGCTGTCTGGCACACTCCAGGATTTTCGACCCCATAGCTGAAATCCTCTTTTGCCTTTCTTAGAAGTTTTGCAGAATAGAGCGGATCGGAATTCATGAAAATCTCAGCCCCTTTGGAAAAAGCTGAGGCAAATTTTCCGGCTGTAGAGGCTATTCCTGTTGTCCTGTTCCTGTATTTAAATAGTCCCTGCGGTTTCCCTGTGCAGAGGTAAACCGGTCTTTCTCTCCCTTTACCGTAATTGGCAGTATCGTGATTTGGAAACCTGAACCCTATGTGGTCTCTGTCATCGGCAATCTGATTGTACATTACTGCTGAATCGGGATTCATTTTAACCAACCAGTCGAGGCCCCATCTTGCTTCATCCAGGACATCAGGTATTCCATCGGCGCCCGGGAGACCGTTGGCTTTGTATTTATCTCCAAATGCCGAAGGATTTTCACCATAGGCAAGGAGCATCTGATATGTTGCATTAGCTGAAGTTGTTACATATTGCAGGTAATCAGCAGCATCGTGCCATCCGCCTGTAACGTCAATATGTGAAAAATCATTTTTTCCGCCATATACCACATATCCGTCATGAGTATGGCATGAATCGTTTACATATGGGTTGAATCCGCATCGCTGCTGTCGTATGTAGTTAAGAAGAAAATCAGCACTCCCCTTATAAACATCTTCTGAAATCCTGAATTCCGGCGATCTGGCATGGCCAGAAACTATCTTGTAAGTACCGGTTGTTTTAAATGTGGTAAAAGGCAAACGATAGCAACTTTTGAAAGGTTCGGGAGGGCTGGTTTCTATCAGATTGCGGAAAGAACAGAGAGTTTTTCCTGTTTTGGCATCCACTATAGTGAACGACTTCAGCTTTATTTTTTCAGAGCTGAGAAGAACTGCAACTTTTATATCATGATTCCTGTATCCGAGCTGATTAAGCCTGATCCATATATTGTCATTATTTTGAGAGGAGGCCGTCATTACTTGAAGGAGAACAAACAGGGACAGAATAACTTTTTTCATAACGTGTTACTTTTAGGCAGCAGGCAATTTACAAAACATTGGTCAGGGCTTTCGTCTTTGGCGAAATAACAACTTGCTTAAATTATGTTAAATATATCTTAAAGTCGTGATAATAGGAATAACTTTAATCTTTCATCTGTCTTAGATATAACAGTAATTAAAATTAATGTCTATGAAAACTATTGCAAGATTTTTCCCGGTAATTCTATTATCGTTAATGACAGTATCAATATCAGCTCAGCAGGGACCACCTCAAGGAGGAGCGCCACAGCAGGGTCAGGGTCAGTTTCAGAGAATGACACCTGAAGAGATGGCAAAATCGCAGACCGACTGGATGAAAACGGATCTCAAATTGGATGATGCAACATTGAAGAAAGTTTATGATGTAGTCCTTAAATATGCAAAACAATCTTCCGAAGAGAGGCAGAAGCTTATGCAGGCAGGCGACCGCGATGCCATGAGAGCTAAAATGACTGAAATCACCGATGCAAGGGATAAAGAACTTAAGCCTATCCTCGGCGACAAGAACTTCGAAACTTTTAAGGCTAAGGAAGCCGAAAGAAGGGCCGCAATGAGGCCTCCGAGACAAAATTAAATCAACAGCAATTATCCCGGATTCAAATTGGTTGGATTTATAAAATATACCAATAAGGATTTGCAGAGTATAATTGTTTTGTGGTAAATGTTACTTAGTATTTGACGGGCAATGGATAATTGCCCGTTTTTTAAATTTATCACTCAGCGCTGGTCAGGCAGACCGGAGTGTTATCAGAGTAATTTCGGGTGGCATCCAGATTCTGAATGGTATTGCGAGTACTCCCAGCCCTCGGTTTACATACAAGTACTGACTCTTTTCACTGTACAATCCGGCCCAATGCGGATAGAAACGACTCGCCGGGCTCCATTTAAACTTTCTGGTCATGATTCCCGCCTGCATTCCATGAGTATGCCCCGAAAGAGTGATTTCTATATTGGTCTTATTCTTAATCGCCTCATCCCAATGGTTGGGATCATGGCTTAAAAGAATTCTTAAATCGACAGAATCGAGCCCTTTGATAGCCTGTGGCAGATTACCGTGGGTAACATTAGGAAACCTTCCGTGTGTTTCAACTCCGGCAAGTCCCAACTTAGCTTGCCCGATATTGAGAATTACGTTCTCATTATTCAAAACCCTGTATCCTGATGCTTTTATTTTATTATTCATTATCAGGACATTGTTTGCCTTGTCGGCCTCAGTATAATCAGGTTCATAAATGCCAAAATCGTGGTTTCCCATTATAGCATAATTGCCATACCTGCTTTTTGCCTTTGCAAGGATAGTGTCATTGTTATCAAATTCTCTCCATCCGTAACTAATAAAATCACCGGTATTTAGAATCAGATCGGGTTTGTAACTGTTTATTCTTTCCATTACCTGCTGAAAGGCTTTGCTGTGATGATAAAAGCCAGACATATGCAGATCAGAAATCTGGACTATCTTAAGTCCGTCAAGATCTTTTTTCAGACCCTTTATTGGTATTGTTACATTCTCAGTAATGAAATTAAGTCTCCCATGGAATGTGGAGGCGGCAATAACGGCGAAGACAACTGTTGCCATAGCAATGCCTGTCCAGGTGAATCCCCTTGAATGGCCTTCTTTTCTTATTCTTATCAGACGGCCTGTGTAATGAAATAAAATAATAAGGAATCTTGGAAAGACAACGCCTGCAAGCATTCCACGAAAACACATGTCGAGCCAGATATGCTGAGGATCGTCATAGAATGTATTCCAGGAAATAAGTTTGAATAGCAGAACCCATATCCAGAGGCTCAGGATCAGATGAAACAGGAGCAGGGCAAAGAATTTTTTGCCCCGGAACATGGGGAAATGCCTGGCAAAAATTACAGGCACCAGTATATCGGTGAATATCAGAAATATAAATAGCAACATACCGGAAAGTTTATAATATAAATATAATCAATAATTTATTTAATTGAATCTTTTTAATTTCGCAGCTTAAAACTTGATTCTTACATGAACACTGATGCTACCAAAGTTGAATTTTTTAGTCCGGTTTACGATCCCGGCACAGATCTGACATACTCTGTTATATCTGCTAAGTTTGGAGATAAATGGATTTTTGTCCGTCATCACCTGAGAAGTACATATGAGATTGCAGGTGGTCATATCGAAGAGGGTGAGAGTTCGCATGAGGCAGCAGTACGGGAATTAATGGAAGAGACCGGGGCTCTCTGTTTCAGTCTCGAATGCATTGCCACCTACTCGGTTCTGAAGGATGGCGACACTGGCTGGGGAAGGCTCTATCTGGCAATGGTAGATGAGCTTGGCCCGATTCCTGATATCTCTGAGATTGCAGAAATCAAACTGCTAGAGGCCTTGCCTGAGGCGCCAACTCACCCTGATATTCAGCCTCATCTGTTCCGTAAAACCCTTGAATACCTTGAGAGTATAGAATTATGACTGGTTTTATTTAATAAATTCCGGTTTACGATATTCTTTTTCAGATATACTCAAAAGTGACTTTCTTTAACCATTTCTCTTCCAGAAGACGCGCGATCCTCTTCACTACTGTTCGTCTTATTTCCAGATCAACAGGCAGGTTCGGATCCTGATGGGCAATATTGATCCTGGTTCCTATAATAAAGTGAATCTCATCACTTTCCATTATCATCCTGACTATCTTGTCAGCAGGACCTTTGCCGAGACGGACACTGTTATTATATGTCTTCAATATTTCATTTACCTTTTGCAGGGTAAGAATACCTTCTGTAACAAGATCAATACCCTCCATAAAGCTTTCGGGAGGAAGTTCAGGGTCTTCAAAAACCAGTTCGTCAATAATTGCCCTTCCCAGTTCTCTTGCCACTATGTCGGCAGTGGTTCCACCGGAGAGAATTACTTTTCCATTATAACCTTCAATTCTTATGGCAAGTTCCTTATCCTTTTCCTTTTCGTATGGAGGACCGGTACAAATGAGCAGCTTTCTGGGCTCACGGAAATAAACTACTGCGCAGCTGATATCATCCCTTGCCTTATAGCTGTCGTTCTTGTGAGCCATGGTTACTATTTTCCCTGCCAGGGTCATAGCTGAGATGGAGGCTTCACCCGAGACCAGCGATCCGGCATAATGAGCTATGTTGTCCCTTTCCCATCCGAAGGGGTAAAGATCACTTCCCATTCCGCTTTGTGATACACCATCGGAGCAAAATATAATCCTGTCCTCCTTTTCAGGCACGAAGGTGCATGTCTTAAGGACTTTACCTGCATGTTTCCCTTTTTCAAGTATCACCTTTTCCCATTCCGGATCAAAAATCCGATTTCCGCGCAATACAATTGTCTGTGGGTTGTCATACTCAAGCAGTGTAACATGGCCATTCCCGTCGATATCTACAATGGTGAAGGTGGAATAGCTGATCTTTCGTTCGCTGCAAACAGGAAGTGTATTCATAATTATATCTGCTATCCTGTCAACATCTTTATGCTCACGCGTAAAGTTAATTGCCATAGTGGCCGTAAGAGTTGCCAGAATATTGGCTTTAACTCCATGGCCCATTCCATCGGAAAGAACAGCAATAACCCTGTTCTCCTCTTTGAGGTACCTGTAAAGAAAAACATCACCCGATATCCTCTCTCCGTCGTGATTTCGCTGCAGGCTATTCACCTCTATAAAAAAATTCCTGTTCACTTCGGGCTATTTCTTAGTGCTGTTCAGATTGTCTTTTTTTGATTTGTACGACTCAATGATTGAGTTTAACATTTGTTCAGTTTCAGAAGCCCCTTCTCCAAGGAGGAAACCTATTTTCTGGACCATTTCAAGGTTTTTCTCAATAACCTCGGTAACCCTGTTAGTAACCTCTTCTCCCTGAACTTCAGGTGAATACAGATCGCGAATAATTGCCCCGCACATCTTATTCTTTTTTATCGGGAATATAGAAATATTAAGCATCTTATCCTCGAGATGTACGTCGCGACTTACAACCGGCTGATCCTCCCTGATTACGAAGGTGAACATATTATAAACATTGAAGGGGATAAGTGTCTTGATATCAGCCCCGGCCAATCCGGGTATTACATCGGCAATTTCCATGGCATCCTCACCGATAATATTGATGAAGCTTTGGTTGGAGTGTAGGATCTTCAGGTTATTATCAACAATTACAACACCGGTAGGGAGTTTTTCGAGCATATTATTCATCATGTCCGATGCACTCTGGGCCATCTCCTTTTCCCTTCTGGCAAGCTCTTCAGATTCTTTCAGTGCTTTTTTTGTTTCGGCCAGTTTCCTGTTCGTCTGCCTGAGAGTTTCAATATATTCCTGTTTGTTTCTCAGGTTGAATGTGTGGCACATCTCCGGAACTGCGAGTCCTTTGGCTACTGTTGATGCAAATTCGCGGCATGAGATATAGCCACAAGCCCCACAATTTATCTCTTCATCGGGTTTATTCTTGCCAACAATTTTAAGAACCTCATTTACTGCTTCTTCAGGAGGTTCGGGTATCCTTTGATCATTTAGCAGGAAACTCCTTGAATAGTCAAGTTTTGACCATTTGTCCATATTCTCATGCCATAATTCCAGGTCGAGTACTTCAACCCTTTTTTCAGCATAAAGTCGAACCAATGCTCTCCTCCGGAACCTTTCATTATGTTTTTCCATTGCAGGTCCAAGCAGACAGCCGTGACAGAAGAAGAGGTTAAAATGGTGCTTTATCGTATCTATGTGTTTCTCAAAATCATGCATGGCCTCAAGGATGTCTTCTTTTCCCGATGCAGTTATTACACTGCTCGAAACCATATCGCGCTTAATTCCCCCTGCCTGTATAATCCCTGCGGGAAGCGGGTATAAAGCACCCCAGTTGCCATGAGGAGGATCAAAATCTGAGAGTTTTACAAGCCTCTCCTGTATATTGAACTCATCAAAAAGCTGCCTTAATTCAACAAATGTAAGTACTTCATCTACAAGCGTTCCATCCCTGTACTGGAGTGCTTCGTCCTTGGCGTCAAGGCATGGACCTATCTGTACCGTTGCAACCTCCTGACCATACAACTCTTTTACTACCATAGCAGTTGCTATCATAGGTGATACCAGGGGAGCCAGGTTGGGAACAAGTTCGGGATAGAATTTTTCAACCATCTTAACTATCGACGGGCAGTTGGCAGT
>CAIPJU010000817.1 GCA_903865465.1 uncultured Bacteroidota bacterium | reverse complement strand
GATCTAATGATGACAATTATTCTGCAACCATAAATTTACGAGTCTATAATTCTGAACTTCAGTATTATTTCTATGCTGAGGATATTTTTAAACGACTTTATCAATCACCATCGCTGGTAAAATATCAGCACTACTCGGTTTATGTCGGGGCTGATACTGTTAAACCTGTAATCACAAGCAAACCTGTAAAATACTATCTTGACGCTATCGATTCTATTTATTTTGATGCTAAGGTCACTGATAACCTTGGTGTAGATACAGTTTATGTGGAATATAAAGTAAATGACGGACCTTTAGTACACCTTGGCCTTAAACGTGGACTTTCTGATGACTTCAGAAATTTTATAAATGCCAAAAATCTGAATCTGGCTGGAGGTGATTCTATTAGTTACAGAGTAATCGCTGCTGATTCAGCAAAAGTCCCGAATCTGTCGCTCCTTCCAAAGAGCGGGTTTTTTGTAATAAAAATTGAGGGACTATCATCCGTTCTGACCAGTTATTCCACCGATTTTAACAATCCTGGCAATGTGTTTCTGAACTTCGGTTTCACCATATCCAAGCCAGCAGGCTTTAACAGCCTGAGCCTTAATACAAAGCATCCGTATGAAAGTCCGGATTCCGCTGATCAGAGTATAGAATATACCTCAATGCTGAAACATCCGTTGAAAGTTGATGAATCGGGAATGCTTTTCACTTATAATGAAATAGTACTTGTTGAACCAGGTGATCCGGGATCAGTTTATGGCTCTTCAAGTTTTTATGATTATGTCGTTGTTGAAGGATCAAAGAACTGGGGTAAAAAATGGTTTCCACTTGCTGAAGGATATGATTGTCGTTATAACTCAACGTGGGAAACGGCCTATAACAGTAGTTTACTTGATCAGAATTCAACTGCTACGGGAGATCCTTCGATGATCAAAAAGCATACTATTTTCTACAGACCTTCAGTAAATGCTACGGCGGGGGATTCAATGCTTGTTCGCTTCAGGCTTTATTCCGATCCCTTTGCTCACGGATGGGGATGGCTGATTGATGATCTTAAGATTAACCCATTGATCGATGCTGTTGAAAAGAACAGCACAGGAGAAGTCCAGATTTTTCCAAATCCGGGGAATGGTATTATAAATGTCAGAAATACAGGTGAACAGAATAATAGTTCAAAACCAATCCGCTTTTGTATCTATAACTCTTCCGGTCTGAAAATTGTCAGTGGCACTTATCAGGGAGGGACAGGGAAGCTGACTGACATTTCGGCATTCCCTTCCGGCCTTTATTTCATAGTTTTATATTCTGACGATGGAATAATATCAGTAAAGTACTCTCTTACCAGATAAATTCAGGAAATCTGAAGCAATGGCAGGTTATTTGCAGTGTGGATAACTTTAGCTTTCAGTCATAAAAATTAAGCTAAATTTGCCCGGCAATTTTGTTAATCGAAAATAATTCTGAAATGAGCATAATTAATAACATATTAGGTCTCTTCCTTGGAAATAAATATGAAAGAGATATCAAGGAGATAAATCCATACGTTGATAAAATCCGTATCGAGTTCGGGAAGCTTGATAAGATTTCAAATGACGACTTAAGGTCGATGACCGATGAACTAAGGGCAGAAATAGCTGCCAGCATTGCTGAAGACGAAAATGAAATAAAGGCAATGAGGGAGCAGGCTGAAAAGGAGGAGGATGTTTATCGCAAAGAGGAGATCTATAACGGTATTGATAAGATAGAAAAACAGCTCGATGAAAAACTTGAGGTAACATTGGATCAGCTGGTTCCTAAGGCTTTTGCAATTGTTAAGGAGACAGCCCGAAGGTTTAAGGAGAACAATGTCCTTGAAGTCACTGCCCGCCAGTTCGACAGGGATCTTGCAGCAACCCGTGAAAGCATCATTATAAATGGCGACAAAGCCTTGTGGAGTAATAAATGGATTGCCGGCGGCAATGAGATAACCTGGGACATGGTTCATTATGATGTTCAGCTTATTGGTGGTGTTG
>CAIPJU010000816.1 GCA_903865465.1 uncultured Bacteroidota bacterium | reverse complement strand
GGTAATTCAGAATTAGAAAATTATACAGCGAGAACTCAAAACGCATTTGTATCAAAGGGCAACTTAATTATAGAAGCTCGTAAAGAGTCTTTAGCCGGCAGTAGTTATACATCTGCAAGGATGATTACTAAAGGTAAACAAACTTTTACCTATGGCAGAATTGATGTCCGTGCTAAGCTTCCAACCGGCAAGGGCTTATGGCCAGCAATTTGGATGTTAGGAAATAACATTGATCAGGCAGGTTGGCCAGCATGCGGAGAAATGGACATTATGGAATTAGTGGGCGATGTGCCGAATACTGTTCATGGAACATTGCATTGGGGTGCAACTCCAACCCTGCACCAATCCAAAACAAATTATTATGCTCTGAGTTCTGGAACCTTTGATCAGCAATTTCATGTGTATAGTTTAGTATGGATTAAAGATCAGGTTCAGATTTATGTGGATGATATTTTGTACAATACAGTTACCACTGCAAATACAGCGGGTAGTGTTTATCCATTTAATAATCCTTTCTTCTTTATTTTAAATGTAGCAGTAGGTGGTACTTGGCCGGGTTCGCCAGATGGAACTACTGTTTTTCCTCAAAGAATGGTTGTTGACTATGTTCGAGTATTTCAATAGGGTTTTGTTTTCTATTGAGTAGAATTTTACATTTACAAGAAATAGGAATTTATGCCAGTTATAAAAACAGCCATACTTTCGTTCGGAATGTCTGGAAGAGTATTCCATGCACCATTTATAGCCCTTAATCCTGGGTTTGAATTAGCAGGTATTTGGGAAAGAACAAAGTCTGAATCGTTAGAATTTTATCCGAATATTAAAATTTATCGCTCACTCGATGAAATATTGAATGACGAGAGTATCGAACTTGTCATTGTAAATACACCAACAAATACCCATTACGAATACAGTAAAAAAGTTTTGCTGGCAGGCAAACATGCCGTAGTTGAAAAAGCTTTTACAACTAGTATCGCGGAGGCTATTGAATTAGAAGAACTGGCAAGATCTGTCAATAAAAAAATATCTGTCTATCAAAATAGACGCTGGGATAGTGATTTTAAAACGGTTAGAAAAATTATTGAAGAAGGTTGGCTAGGAAATATTGTAGAAGCAGAAATTCATTATGATCGTTATAGAGTAGCCTTAAGTGCGAAATTGCATAAAGAAATTCCTGGTCCCGGTGCCGGAGTGCTAAATGACCTTGGACCCCATTTAGTAGATCAGGCAATTTGTCTTTTTGGAATGCCGCTTGCTGTTTATGCTGACATCCGAATTACCAGACCAAATTCTTTAGTAGACGATTACTTTGAATTGCTTTTAAACTATTCAGATAAAGTAGTGCGACTCAAAGCAAGCTGTCTGGTTCGAGAACCATTCCCTTCTTATATTATTCATGGCCTAAAAGGAAGCTTTCATAAATCTAGAACAGATGTTCAGGAAACTGCTTTGTTAGCAAATCAGAAACCAAACTTACCTAATTGGGGAGTGGAACCAATAGAAGAAAGAGGATATTTACACACAGAAAAAGATGGCAATATCATTCGAGAAAAAGTTCCTACTGAAACTGGTAATTATGGCACTTATTATGCATTAGTTGAAAAAGCCATTCGTG
>CAIPJU010000815.1 GCA_903865465.1 uncultured Bacteroidota bacterium | reverse complement strand
CTACACGACGCTCTTCCGATCTTGATGGTGACCGATCTCGATTATGGAGCCCTTTATAAAAACATGGGAAACGGAGTTTTTACCGATATCACCGATAAAAGCGGCCTGGCTGCAGCCATGGCAGGGAAAAACAGCTGGGGTGCACAACTCTTTGATTACGACAATGATGGAGATCTCGATATTGTTGCAGCGAATGGAAATGCCGATGAGCTGATTCTTCAGTACCCACTCCTGCTTGAAAATGACGGAAAGGGACATTTCAAAGATGTCAGTAAATCTTCCGGAAGCTACTTTAATACAAAACGTTCCGGACGTGGATTGGCAGTAACCGACTTCGACAATGATGGCGACCTCGATATAGTAATCTCTCATGTCGACCTTCAGGCAACCGCCGTGCTTTTAAGAAATGACGGAGGTAACAGCAATCACTGGCTTGGACTCACCCTGAAAGGTAAGAACGGCGCTGCTCAGGCCATAGGCGCCCAGGTAATTGTGACAGCAGGCGGGAAAAAACAGGTACTTGTTAACCAGTGGGCAACGAGTTATCTTTCGAATAACGATCAAAGATTGCATGCAGGACTCGGTCAGGCCACAAAAGTCGACCAGCTCGAAATAAAATGGACTGATGGTACAAAAGAGGTTTTTTATAACATCCCTACTGATCGCTATATCACTATATTACAGGGAAAAGGAATAGTAAAACAATAATAATTTATATCTCTTTTTGAACTCACAGCGGATTGAAAAAATTGATTAAATAATTAAAAACCAAGATAATATGAATAACCATTATGTAAGCAATGTAATAGACCTGACAAATCCTGAAAAGAATGTTATCTATAACATGACGCATGAGGAGGCAGTAAATGCAGTGAAGTCAGGCGATACAGAGGCAGTTCGCAAAATAGACGGGCAGTTTGCGATTGTTTCTGTTGAAGGAAAAACAATTCGTATGGCCCGCTCAATAGGAAGGCCAATACGTTACTTTATTGCAAAAAGGGCGGCTGGGCCAAACCTTATCCTTGCTGAACGTATCGATACAATTTATGAGTATCTCTGCAAAGAAGGGCTCGATGATCAGTTTCACCCCTCCTATACAAGAATGGTCCCGGCTCATTATATCACAAAAATAGAACTGCTGGGCTGCCCCGATCCTAACCCTGTTTATTCACGTTTTTTCAAACCTGAACGAAACAAGTTCGATAAAAACGACGTAAATTCTATTGGTGAATTGTACATGAGAACCCTTTACCAGGAGATCAAAAAATGGCTGATGTACAAGGCAACTGATGGGCCCATTGGTGTTACCTTCTCAGCAGGTATCGATAGCGGTTCCGTTTTCCTGCTTACCTATCACGCACTCATAGAACTAGGACAGAGCCCTTCGAGGCTGAAGGCTTTTACACTTTCGGTCGATGGCGATGGCGCCGACCTTGTTCAGGCCAGAAAATTTCTCGAATCTCTCAATCTCGAAATGTTCCTCGAACCTGTTGAAGTCGATTATTCATCGCTCGACTGGAAAGCAGCCATTAAGGTCGTTGAAGACTACAAACCTCTTGATATTCAGTCTGCTACAATGAGTCTTGCCCTGCTTAAAGGCATCAGGGCAAAATATCCCGACTGGAAATACCTTCTTGATGGAGAGGGTGGAGATGAAAACCTTAAAGATTATCCTATTGAAGAGAATCCAGAGCTCACCATACGCAGTGTTTTGAATAACCTGATGCTTTATCACGAAGGATGGGGAGTTGACTCAATTAAACATTCACTTACATATTCCGGAGGACTCAGCAGGGGATATATGCGCTCATATACCTCAGCAGAACAGGTTGGTTTTGAAGGTTTCAGCCCCTATACCCTGCCTAACGTAATTGAGATCTCCGAGGGGATTCCTTATATCGATCTCACCGCTTGGGATCATGAAAAACTTTATGCCCTAAAGGGTGCAATTGTTTCAGAGGGTGTAAAAGCAATTACAGGAATGGAGATGCCTGTTTTTGAAAAAAGAAGATTCCAGCACGGAGCGGCATCAAAGGGTGATTTCAAAAAACATTTCCCTGAAAAAGAGATCGCTTACAGGAAAGAATTCCTGTCTAAATATGAATAAGAAGTTTCCTGAGGATATAAATGACCGCTGGATAGTTGAAAACAGGGGAGATAAGAATCTTGTCGACTCTGAAAAACCTTATGGCTGGCTTTTTGAAAAGGAACGGACTCCGTCGGGAAGGATTGAAGATACAGCAATAATCTTCCTCACCAACAGCGAATGTCCTTTTCACTGCCTTATGTGCGATCTGTGGAAGAACACCACCGACGAAAAGGTAAAACAGGGTGCTATACCAGGCCAGATTGAATATGCCCTCGAACGCATGGCTCCGGCAAAACATATAAAATTATATAACAGCGGAAGCTTTTTTGACCTCAATGCAATCCCTGCAAAGGATTATGGGAGAATTGCATCTGTTCTGTCGGCTTTTGAAACTGTAATTGTAGAGTGTCACCCCAGACTGGTGAACCAAAGGCTTGTTGAATTTAAAAACATGCTGAAACCCAACCTGCAAGTGGCCATGGGTCTTGAAACGGCAAACCGTGAGCTCCTTAGGAAGCTGAACAAAAACATGACGCCGGAGGATTTCAGGAGTGCAGCAGAATTTCTTTCAAGAAACGGAATTTCATCCCGAGCTTTCATCCTGTTAAGACCTCCGTTTTTGTCGGAACAGGAAGGAATTTACTGGGCAGAAAGGTCAATCGACTATGCCTTTGACTCCGGGGTTGAATGCTGCACAGTAATTCCGGTGAGGGGCGGAAATGGTGCGATGGAGAAGCTTTATGAAGCAGGCCACTTCAAGCTGCCCGAAATAAGATCGCTTGAAGCAGTTCTCCAATATGGCATCGGCTTAAAACGAGGACGTGTTTTTGCCGATACCTGGGATCTTAAGCTTTTTTCAAAATGCGATAATTGTTTTGAAAAAAGAACAGACAGGATAAATGCAATGAATATCAGCCAAAGCATCCCGTTGAAAACGGAATGTGGATTCTGCTGATAGGAAGATTTAAACGGAAGTTAATTTTGTTGTTTTACAAATGGATAAGAGGTACTGCCTCAAAGCTTACCTCTTCATTCCTGTAATATACCTTCTCGAGGAACAAGCCACTGGGCGGAGCAGTAAGTTTTGCAGGTATATCAGTTTTGAGCCTGAAGAAAGATGCCACTTCTGCAGGAGAAAGCTTGCCCCTGCCTACCTCAGCAAGAACTCCGGTCATCCGTCTTACCTGTTTCCAGAGGAAATGGGATCCAACAACATGGAAGACAAGAAGATCACCAAATTCATATATTTTGGCGTGAAGGATCTCCGTCTTTGTTGAGACCTGTTCGGCATCCTCATCGGTGAAATACCTGTAATCTTTTAATCCGACAAATTTTTCAGCGGTTTCGTTCATTAGCCCTACATCGAGCTTATCCTTTATCCACCACACATATTTTTTTCCGAAAGCAGTACGCCTTTTGCTTATCTGATATATGTAACTACGTGCACTGGCATCATGCCTGGCATGAAATTTCGGATGTGCCTCTTCTACATTTACAATACAGATATCAGGGGGCAGCCTATCATTAATACCGTATTTGATTCTTAGCAGATCGAGTCCGGTTTCAACACCCAGATGGGCAACCTGACCGATAGCATGTACTCCGCCATCGGTTCGTCCTGCCCCAAACAGATCAACCTCCTCGCCTTTAAAGAGCTCCCTGCAGGCATCTACTATTTCGCCCTGTATCGTTTTGCCTCCCTTCTGTATCTGCCATCCCGAATATCTTGTCCCGTCGTATTCTATTGTCAGCTTGTAGCGTCCCATAAGTCAATGATTATATAATTTGCAAATGTAGGTAAAATTCAACGTACTTATCCGGCAAAAGGTTTTTGGCATCAGGCCTGAGTAATCAGAATTTCCAGACGATTTAAGTTTTCTGTGAAAAAAATAACAATAAAAATTCCTGGTTTCGAATTAATTCATAAATTTGTCAAATATGCTATAACGAGATATCATTTATGAATTTCAGCAAAACCGCATCCTATTCTCTGAACATTCTTAGTTATATGGCAAACCATGAAGAGGATCAGTTATCGGCATCCATTCTTCATGAAAATCTCGACATACCCTATCCTTATCTAAGGCAGGTATTGTCGAATCTTTCAAAAAGCGGATTCATTAGAAGTGTCAGGGGACGAAGCGGAGGTTTTATCTTCAGCAGGAAGAAAGAGGAAATCTACCTTGCCGACATAATCGAATCGACTGACGGGCTGGCAAGTTTGAACCAGTGCATACTCGGATTTAAAGAATGCCCATTCAATAATCAGTGCTCGATGCACTCTTTATGGGAGTCAACAAGAAACAGCATTCTCAAAGTACTGAAAGAAACATCATTAGCTGATATTTCCAGAAGACGCGATTAAAATTTTTTTATAATATTATGATACATTTCTATATCAATTTAAATTTAAAAAAGGAGGTTATATGGTCGACTCAAAAATGGTTTTAACAGGGCAGACAGTAGCATACACACTTTATTGTATTGTTATAATTCTGCTAATCATCTGGTTTGCGTTAAGAGTAACAAGTGCCGGGAAAAGTGCAGTAAAACCGGCATTTTTCTACACGTTTGTGGGTTTTCTCACAATACTTGGGGTTTCACTCCATCTCATTACTTTCAACACAATACCATGGGCAGCAATGGATTTGAACAGGTCTGATTACAAACCCGACAAAACCTTTGCAATAACAGTAAAAGATCATCAGTTCAATCTGCCATCCGAAAAGCTGATAATAAATGTTGGTGATACGGTACTTTTTGATGTAAAATCAGAAGACCTCACCTACGGTTTCGGCCTTTTCAGAGGCGACAACAGCATGGTTTTCCAGATGCAGGTGGTTCCCGGTCACCGGAATGATATATTATGGCATTTCGACCGCGAAGGGGTCTATTCAATCCGTTCAACGGAGTACTCCGGTCCAAAAGGGATCTTTATGATAAAGAAAGATGTTGTTCAGGTATTACCTGCCGGTTCAGCGAAATAAAACCAATTATAAACTAAATATTTACAGGTTATGAGTTTTATAAAAACCTTAATTAACGGTGAAGAGGGTCTTTTCAAATCCGAAACCCTCACCCCTATGCAAAAAATGACACTTCGTTTTGTAGTTGTGGGGCTTATCTTCTTCGGATTTGTTGTGATAGAGGGCATGCTTATGCGTCTTTATGAAGTTAAGCCTCTTCCTTTTATAACAGAACCCCAGTTTTTTGCTATCCTGACGGCTCACCCCCTTGTTGGTATTTTCGGATCCACATATTCCATTGTCTTCGGTGCATTCCTTTTCCTTGTACCCTTTTTGATGAATAAACCACTCTGGAGTATAAAAATGGGAAACTGGACATTTATCCTTATCACAGTCGGGACCCTCACCTTCTGGCTTGCAGGCTTTATAAGCCATTATGCACCATTATACACACTCTACTGGCCACTTCCAGCCGACTTTACCCAGTTCAGTGTATGGGGAGGAACTTTCTTCATTACAGGCATAGCCCTGGTAATGGTAGGATCTGCATTTTTTGTAATTAACATCTTCAAGACGATAACTTATACTCCGGAGGGCTGGGATAAGCAACCTGCAGGAGCTCTTCTGGCATCAGCGCTTGGCGTGACTGGCTTCAGAAATCTCTTCACAAAAAACAAAAAAGAACACCTGGTTCCACTTCCTGTTGCTGCAGTTGCGAGGGGGAGTGTGGACGTTGCGCTTAATACGGCAATAATTCTTTTCACCGGAGTACTCATTTTGGTGTACATGATCGCTGCAATCTTTGGCCACAACCTGAGCCACAGTGCAATCGATGCACTTCTGTACAAAAACTGGTTCTGGTGGGGACTCGACCTGGTGGCCGACGGACTTGTTCTGATATTTGTTGCAGGAACCTGGTATCTGCTGGCTACGATGATAAGCGGCAAACCACTCTTCATGCAAAACATAGCCCGGGCGGCGCTTCTTGTTGAACTGGTTGTTTCATGGACCGTATGGTCGCATCACCTTTTATCCGATCAGGCACAGCCTGCAATGCTTAAGGTTCTTTCCGGTGAAATGGTCACAGCCTTTGAACTTATCACCCAGGGACTTGCATTCTTTATCGCACTGGCAACGCTCTGGAGCGCCCGGCCTCTTAAGATGACTAATCCCCTTAAATTTCTGCTTGGCGGACTGATGGGTTTTGCACTTGCTGTACCTGCAGGTATAATGCAGGCTGATGTGGGACTTAACAGAATTCTTCACAATACGCAGTGGGTAATCGGTCCTCATGTTCACGTTGCAATACTGGTGGGCTTAACTATGACCCTCTATTCAGCAATATACATCCTGTTCCCGATCCTGACCAATGGTGCAAAAGTCTACAGCCAGAAACTTGTCAATATCCACTTCTGGTGCCATCTTATCGGAGGGGTAGGCATGGGGGCATTCATGGGGATGGCCGGACTTAAAGGGATGATGAGACGAACTCTCTATATTAATGCCGAATTTAACTGGCAGATGATCCTTGCTGCTATTTGCGGAACACTGATCTTAATCGGCTTTATTGCATTTTTCTATAACATTGTAATGAGCGTTGGACTCAATGGAGTAATAGGAATTTTCACCCCGGCAAAAAACAAGACAAAAGACCTGGTACCGCAGGCGTGAATCAAACCATAAAATTAACAGGGAGGCCTCAATCGGGGCCTCCTTTTTTTCTTACCATCCTCCAAAACTATTTATTACCTCCAGGCATTCTTTGGATGTTTGTATTTAAAACTATCCGAACTAAACACTCTGTCGTCTGTTTCTCTGCGAAGAGGACAACTCGCTCAATTTTTGTATATTTAAGGATTGTTTAAATATTTATCTTTTGATAAAATGAAGAATAAATACATGAATCCATATCTGGCCGGTACTTTGCTTGGTATTGTACTTCTGCTTTCAATGTTCCTTTCCGGAAGGGGGCTCGGGGCAAGCGGGGGACTCAAGTATTGTGTTGTATCTGTGGTCGGTGCTGTTGACAAGAGTCATGCTGACAAGTCGGTTTTTTACAGTAAATATTTTGAAGATGGAAAGAAACCTCTCAAGAACTGGCTTGTACTGGAAATTGCCGGAGTTATTGCAGGAGGATTTATTTCAGGTGCTGTTTCAAAAAGGCTGAAATTTAAAATTGAGAAATCACCTAAAATTTCAAATACAAGGCGTCTGGTATTCGCCTTCCTTGGCGGCCTGTTCTTTGTTTATGGAGCGCAGCTTGCCAGGGGGTGTACCAGTGGCGCAGCACTATCGGGTATGGCGGTACTCTCGGTCGCAGGATTTGTGACCATGGTATCAATATTCGGTTCGGCCTACCTGTTTGCCTGGTTCTTCAGGAAAAACTGGATCTAGGAGGCGGGGAGAGTTGAGAGTTGAGAGTTGAGCGTAGAGAGAGTAACGTGTAGAGCACAGGGAAAAGTTTGAAGTTCGAAGTTCGAAGTTGAGCCTCAAACCTCAAACCTTATACTTGAAACTTGAAACTTGAAACTTGAAACTTGAAACCTTAAACTATTAAACTTCAAGACTAATTAATATAAACCATGGGACCAATTTCATCTTTAATTAATATGCCTGAATGGCTCGATCTGCTGATAGCATTTCTCATTGGAATAGGCTTCGGATTTGCTCTTGAACAGGCGGGATTCTCATCAAGCAGGAGACTTGCAGGAATGTTTTACGGATACGATACAACTGTGGTGAAGGTATTCTTCACTGCCGCCATCGTCGCCCTGGTGGGCTCACAATTATTAAGCTTCCTAGGCCTGCTCGACCTCAACCTGGTTTTTGTAAATGAATTTTACGTTTCAGCCTCCATCATTGGCGGAATAATAATGGGCGCAGGATTTATCATGGGAGGCTACTGTCCGGGGACAGGTCTTTCTGCTCTTTCGATCGGCAAAGTCGATGCGAT
>CAIPJU010000814.1 GCA_903865465.1 uncultured Bacteroidota bacterium | reverse complement strand
CTGATATTCAGTCATTAAATTGACCTTCCCGACTTGTAAAGCCTTCGCAGTTTGGTATACTTCAGATAACTGGAGTATGCTCCTTTTGAACAAATCATATACCCATTTCGTCCATCGCGATATCCCTGCTGTATTATGTAAGTCCGAATGAAACGCCAGATCAGATGCACAAAGGGAGTCATGGGCCAGACTTTCTTGTTTAATTTAAACAACTCATTGGCAGCAATGTCAGAATAGTTTTCAATCTTTTCAGAAAGGTCCTTATGGGAGTTGCAGGGGAAGTGAAGCAGATCTCCCTTCATCTTTTTTATTCTGCTGCCAGGGACCATTCTGAATGTCTCATGAACATTCATTGCACCCCAGCTACCTTTCCCGGAGTTAAAAAGACGAAGCTGTCTGTCGGGATACCATCCTGAATGCTTTATCCATTGGCCGCAGTAGTTGTTATAGCGATTGAAGAGATAACCATCAAATTTCAAATCGATTTTCTCTTTCAGCAGTGATTCTCTGAGCTCGTCACTTAATATCTCATCGGCATCAAGCGATAATATATACTTATTGGAAGCCAGTGATACTGAGTAGTTCTTCTGATCCATAAAGCCTGTGAAAGAGTGCTGATAGAACCTGACGTTGTATTTTCTGCAAATCGCTTCTGTAGAATCAGTCGAATAAGAATCGACTACTATTATTTCGTCGGCAACACCATCGAGCGACTGAAGACATTTTTCAATCAGCAGCTCCTCATTCATTGTTATTATTACAGCGGATATCCTTGTCATAAGAAGTTTTAATAATACAGATTCCAATTGTTATTTCTGCATCGATTCAATTTTGTTGATACCCCTGTATTTCTTATTTAGAAGGCCTTTCGGCCGGATTTTGGTGCCAATATACATAAAAAACTCATTATTGCTACTTTCCTGATCTTCCACTTCTCTAACAGGGGAATATGTCCAGGGAGTTTCTTTAAAGTTGAATCAACCTTTCTAAACAAATTATTCAGATCCAATCAAATTTGCAATTTACTATATTTCAGTATTTCAGAGAATTTTATTAACCTTTCGGATCCAGTACATTTTAATTAGTAAAGAACAGCAGCATTAATAATGTCACAATACTGAAAAAGAGAATCATCGGTAATGTAAGACGGACAACCTGATTACTTTTCAGATCGGGAGAGTTCACGCTTCTGTGTAAATTCCTAAGGCTTAAATAGAATCCTGATAAAATCAACCCTGCCTGGAAAATGGGTATATATCGTGGCAAAAGCTGATGCCATGGTGTATTAGAAGTCCCTAAAAAGTCCCATCCCCATCCGAAAGGATCTGATAATGATTGAAGGATGAAGCTCACGTTTACAAAAAGCATGGGTATAACAAAAGCGATCCAGAGCATAAGGCCGAAGGGAATCAATGCTCCTGAAGATTTAAGAAACATTGATTTTGCACTCTCTTTACTGCCTGAACTTCTGGTACCGATAAGAGAAAGACAATAGACTATCCCTGGCATAATTACGAGGGCTGCAGACCAGACAATAAGTGTATAAATTCCGAATAAGCCCCAATTGCCTTTATCGAGAATATTTACATAATCGCGCACTACCGGCCAGTGACCTTCATACAGTATACTATAAACTATCCCCAACGTAAATATTGCGATGCTCAGCCACGCCTGACCCGGGTTCCTGGTTCCCAGTTCAGAAGCGAAGGGTCGCTTATAGATAGAAACATTTTCATAAAGACAGCTCCTTGTACATTCAAGGCATAATCCGCAATCGGAATTATCCTCCATTTTACCAACATTTATTCCATAGGGACAGGCCCAACCGCCCGGACTACCATTCTGACAGAAATGAGCTTTACATTTATCGCACACCTCCTGCGACTTACTTTTCAGAATCACCCTGCTCATCCTTGAATAAGGGTTGACAAAGACGCTTACAGGGCAAAGATACCGGCAGAAGGCCCGCAATTCCCAAAAGAGAGACATAATGGTTGGAACAACCAGAAGGAACAGCACGGTTATTCCTGATATAAAAGGAGTTGCAACGAGAGTTGTTGAAAATGTAGCGAGAAGCATAAAAAGGAACAACTTTGGCCAGTCATTACTCAATTTTGCCGGCCATTTTTTGAAGATTCCCGAGAACAGGTTATTATATCCACCGGTCTTCCCCTTTAAGGGAGTGAAGAATGATCTTCGCTGAAGCCAGTCACCGACGAAGGGAAGCGGACATATTGTGCACCACACCCTGCCGAAAAGAGGAGTGAGGATAGCAACAAGGAAGAAGAGCCATACTGCCCACATCAACAAAACGCCAAGATTCCTGCCTGAAACTTTCGTCCCGATTACTGAAGTAAGTATTACTATATAGATCATCAGTAAAGCGACGATCATAAGAATGATCTGCAGCCATCTCGAAACAAGCAGTTTCTTTAAGAATCCTGAGCCGGCAAGTAGATCCTTCTCTGCGGGTGAATTACCGGGAAACTCGTCAACAAAATTTTTATGATGGTATAACCCAAGGAACAAAAGAAGCAGAATACCCGCCATTGCCCCGAAACTAAATATAAGAACTGTATTTGGAAGAATAACAAGTTTACCCTGCTCGAAGGCATGCATTGGACCGCACCAGACATGGCATCTGTAATTACTCCTCGCAACTATGTAATTCAAAAATCCGGGATGACGAGCAATAATTGTAAGCTGACGGGTAAGATATGGTTTTGCCGAAGGATCACTTACCTTGAAAACAGCAACCTCGTCGGTTGAAGGACTAAGCTTGGCATCGACATCAAACTCCTCCAGGTAAAATGAGTGGCCCGTATCATCGCTGGAGAATGTTAAGACAAGGGTATCTCCCCTGTTGCAGCGAATAACCGACGGATCCTTACCATAGCGGAAGCTCCTGACATGAATTTCTCTCCTGATTGGTGTTTTGGTAAAAAACTGGCAAAGTAAAGCTGGTACTAATCCGAATCCAAATATGATGAGCAGCTTTAAAGCTATCGTCCTGAACTTATTCATTTTAGGCTATTATGTTCTTATACAATATATTAACAGCAAGAGAATGGCTGGTTTTAAAGGATCAAAAGATAATTATTATTTTATCGGATTTCAGTGAAGGCCTTATTTTTGTTAGATTTGCACTTCTTTTCATTATTCAGCTCCTTATTTAAATTATCATGTCAGGATATAGCGCAGGCACAAAAAGAAATAAAAAAGGTCTCAAAGACTTAATACCGGCACTACTCATTATTTTGATTATTGCAGGAATTCCTATGTTGTTTCTTAATTTCCAGGCAAAGCGCAGCGGAATGAGCTGGGGTGGTGTAATACATCGTATCCTGAACAGGGCGGGCGAAAAAGACCAGGTTTCCGGAATAGTTAAATCAGGCACGGCATCTGAAAATGTTAAATTTCTCGATCCCACCCCTATTGGCGACAGCTTTATTGAACCTCCTCTTATTTCTAATATTTCAGCTGTTGACCTCGACAAGGACGGACTCATGGATGTTGTGGTTTGCGATGCCAGGAATAATACAGTTTCGTGGATCCGCCAGTATCCTGCAGGAAAATACACTGAAACTGTTCTTGCTGACAATCTTATTGCGCCAGCTCATGTACAGATTGCAGACTTTGATAAAGACGGTGATAATGATATTATGGTTGCTGTTCTGGGACTTCTCTTCCCCAGCAATGATAAAATAGGCTCAGTAATTGTCCTTGAAAATGACGGCACCTGCCATTTTAAAAAGCATGTTATTGCCGAAAAGATAGCCCGTGTTTCAGACGTCAGGGCCGGGGATCTCGACGGCGACGGGGACATGGACCTTGCAGTAGCACAGTTCGGATACGATGACGGTGAAACCCGCTGGATTGAAAACCTTGGCAACTGGAAATTCGAGAGTCATATTCTTCAGCATTTGTCGGGTCCGATAAATGTTGAAATTGTGGATATCGACAAGGATGGTGATAATGATATAATCTCGCTTGTCAGTCAGGAATGGGAAGAGATCTAT
>CAIPJU010000813.1 GCA_903865465.1 uncultured Bacteroidota bacterium | reverse complement strand
GGGTACTGAATGATATTCAAAACGCAGGGTGTCATAGAGAGCTCCTTCAGGGATACTTAACGATATATTAGCGGCCCTGAACTTGTTATTCCTGCCAAAAGGCATTATTTCAGTTGCTTTGTCCGGTGGTTTTAATACTGAATTCACTGATCGTTTACCGGTCAGTGCTTTTACCCTGAATGTGAGAGTTGACTTGTTCTTATTGATATCTGACACCGAAATCACCACATTGTGAATTTTACTGTCATTGAAATTAAAGATGCCCCTGTTTACGACATCCTTATAGAGACTCAGCCTGTCGTTAGGAAGGACGAATGTTCTTTCATAAAAGGTATTTTCTTTAAGATAGGCCTCATAATCAATGTGGCTGTTCACAAATCGTGTCTCATCAAACTTGAAACCATCAGTCTGGTATTTAAAAACAGAATTACCATCGATTGATAAATCAATTGAATAGACGGCGTATTTATTGCTGTTGCCATTCATCAGGTCGTATGCCCTGACTCCGAACCCTGCTGCTCCGCTGATAGTGATATCGTTTACGGGCGATATGAAATATTTGCCATGTCCGCCGGAAACTTTTATCTTGATGACGCTGTTGCCTTTGTTTATTAATGTTTCTCTGCCCTCGGGGTAGATAACGAGTTTTTCAAAAACTGGACGGATATTATCTTCCGGACCGAGGTTGAAAAGAAGAGGATTGACAGGAGTTTCATTATCCGATTTTCTGATTTCATAATGAAGATGCGGACCTCCGGAACTGCCGGAATTCCCTGAATAGGCTATAATATCACCTTGCGTTACTTGGAATTCATCTTTTGCAGGATAAAGTGTTACCAGGAAGCTGTGGTCATCATATTGGCGGTCCCTGACATATTTTTCAATTTCAGGGGCAAATCTTTCGAGATGACCATATACGGTTGAGTAGCCGGAAGGATGTCGTATATACAATGCTTTACCGAACCCTGCCGGGGAAACGGTTATCCTGTAAATATATCCGCTGGCCGACGCAACTACCTCTTTTCCTGTGGTCCCCTGGGTTTTTATATCGAGGCCGGAGTGAAAATGATCCTTCCTTAACTCACCAAAATTAGAGGAGAGAAAAACAGGAATTTTAAGGGGAGAAATGAATATAGATCTGTCCTTTGGAGTATAGTTTGCAGAATTGAACAGCAAGATGGTGACGAGTAACAATCGGACTGAGAGCATCAGTAAATCTTTATCAATAAGAGGTGCAAAACTATAATTCCCTGACAGTAAGTCAAACTATTTACCCTATTTTTTTGAAAATATCATTAACAATGTTAATTTTGTCTTAAAGATTTATTTATGTCCGGTCAGGGTTACGAGGAATTGATAGTTTTGAACAGAAAGATAGATGAACTGATTGACCGGTATAATGTCTTGAAGGCAGAAAATGAGAGCCTTAAGAAGAATAATGAAGCAATTAGATTATCGCTTCAGGAAAAGGATAAAAGATTAAAAGATCTTGAAATAAAATACGACAGGTTGAGGTTATCCGGCGCATTCCGGGGAGATGGTGAAAACTCACAGGAAGCAAAAAAGAAGATAACCGAGCTGGTGCGGGAAATTGACAGGTGTGTTGCTCTTTTGAACAGATAATGATATATTAATGGATGATAAGCTTGCATTAAGGGTTTTTGTTGCTGACAGATATTATCCAATTAAGGTAGAAAGGGAAAACGAGGAAAAGATCAGGAAGGCAGCAAGGATGATAAATGAAAAGGTGCTGCAGTACAAACAGAGGTACATTGACAAGGATGTACAGGATTTTCTGGCCATGGCAGCTCTTCAGTATGTGATTAAACTCACGGAAGAAGAGGAAAAACTTGAGAAAGATTATCTTCCTGATGCACTAAGGGAATTGATTCAAAAAGTTGATTCAATTCTGGAGATCAAAGAGTAACGGCGTTCTTTAAAATATTTGACATAATTGCCCGCATTGTTTCTTCATTCATTTTTGAAACTCAACATTTAAAACTTTGGAGTTCACCTTGGTTTAGTTAGAACAGGCCTCATCCCGATTCGTCGGGATCCCGATTTTTCGGGACAGTGGACGTTCGATCTGGACCGGAGGCTCCAGCCATACAGATATGGGGTTTTATAAAAGCTGGAGGAACTCTGCGGGTTTTTTTTAATAATAACTAACACGATAAAGATGACTTTTATGATAGCAAACATTAGCGGCGCGTTGCTGGTTGTGATTTTGCTCTCCTCACTGGTAATAGGCTTTTCAGCATCGTATAT
>CAIPJU010000812.1 GCA_903865465.1 uncultured Bacteroidota bacterium | reverse complement strand
ATAGGTCTCGACAGATATCTTGGTGCCGCTTGTCAGTACTATCCGAGGCTGAATATCTATAAATACATTTCCGACAATATGACTCCTGCCAATATTGTCACCGATTGTATGTACGCATGGGCTTCGTCAGAATGGGATTTTGCTTCGCTCAGGTATCCTGCTGACAATGTGTTATCCGAAATCATTCATTATGGAAAGCTGAAATATTTTGAAAAATGCATGCTGCCGGGAACTGGCAATAACCTTCTTTTTGGCTTTAGCCCCGGTCAGATGAAATTCTGCAGAAATAATGAAAGAGAGATGTGGCAATACCTCGTTGAAAAGAATCTTCTGTTCAGTACCGACCAGCTTACCATAAGGAAGCTCATTGTAGAAGCCCCTTTTACAGGTTTCTTTACAGAGGAATCTCCTGGAAGGGCTGCAGTATGGCTTGGATTCAGAATTGTTGAATCATACATGCAGAAAAACAGGAATGTTTCGCTTGAGGATTTGATGAAAAACTCTGATTTTCAGATGATACTTGAAAAATCGAAGTACAATCCAAAATAAAAAAGGCTGCGATCTTAATCACAGCCTCATAATTCTTTCAGATTAAAACCTATGCAGGATGAATTGCCTCAACTGGGCAAACATCGGCACAAGCACCACAGTCGGTGCATACGTCCGGATCGATTTTGTAAATATCGCCCTCAGAAATTGCTTCAACAGGACATTCGTCTATACATGTTCCGCATGCGGTGCAATCGTCGCTAATTTTGTAAGCCATTTTAATTATTATTTGTTTGGTTAATGACAATATTGTGCAAAAATATCCAATATTTTGTTATTTAAAAATGTATTTTGACAAATAAATCATTCATGAATTCCCAATAAGCTTCTTAACAGCATGTTGTCAGATGTTAAAAAGCTATTCTGCCATAAAACGGTAGACAAGCCAGGTAAGGTTTGCCACCCCCGTTTGTAATCCGTTTTCATCAATATTAAAATCGGCAGTATGCAGCTTCCTTATTTCAGCTCCGGGTTTCCTGATTCCTACCCTGTAATACAACGAAGGGGCAACAGCTGAGTAGAATGAAAAATCATCAGAGCTCATTCTATGCCCGAAGGTCTCAATCCTGTCGCTGCCTATCAGCTCACCGGTGAACTCCATCGCCTTTGCTGTAAGATCTTCATTATTGATCAGAACAGGATAACCTTCAGCTATTCTTACCTCGGCTTCAATACCAAATGCGGCAACTGTCGCGTCAGCAATCTTTTTTACCAGTGCAAGCCCTTCTGCCCTCCAATTTTCATCAAAGGTCCTGAAAGTACCGGCAATCTCAACTTTCTCGGGGATTACATTTGTGGCTCCTTCACCTGAAATACGGCCTATCCCGAGTACAGTAGGTATCTGATTAATTGATATTTGCCGGGCCATTTCTTCCCTCAGATTCACCACAAGCTTAGATGCTATATAGATCTGATCGGTTGAATTTCCCGGCAGGGCTGCATGACCTCCTTTTCCTTTGACAGTAATGTATATTTCATCACACGAAGCCATATAACTTCCTGCTTTGTATCCGATCTTACCGGTTTCAAGTTCAGGGAGAACGTGCTGTGCAATTATCATATCCGGCTTTTGATTGTTAAATGCACCCGATTCAATGAGCAGTCTGGCTCCACCAGGCGATTTTTCTTCTCCCGGCTGAAAGATCAGCTTTACTGTACCACCGAAATGGTCACGCATGCCGTTAATTATAAGAGCTGTACCCAAAAGCATTGCCATATGTCCGTCATGCCCGCAGGCATGCATTTTACCCCGACAGGTACTGGCATATGAATCTGAGTTTTTCTCTATTATTGGCAGGGCATCCATCTCTGCTCTTAATGCGATGATTTTCTTGCCTTTACCGTTTCCTTTTATTGTGGCTATAATGGCTGTACCCGACATCCCGGTTTCATAGTCTATTCCCTCTTTCTTAAGCCAGCGGCAGATAAAGGAGGAGGTCTCATCTTCTGAAAATGAGAGTTCGGGATTCATATGAAAATGCCTGCGGAGACGGATTATCTCATCTTTAAGTTCAGAGGCCTGAGCGAGAATTCTCTCTCTGATATCACCCATAATATAATAATGAATTAAAAGTCGAGGCTGAATGAGAGGTAGAATATACGTGGAAGTATATAATGGTTTTCAATGCCCCATGCCCAGTCGGCTCTCACAAAATAACCAAAGATTTGTACCCTGGCCCCGGCGCCAAAACCTGCCACGATGGGTTCCCTGTTCGAATCGAGGCTAACCGTAATTGGTCCGTTTACTATTTTTTCAGTGTCGTAGCCATTGGTACCTGACCATGGCGATACTCCTGACCAGGCTGTGCCAATGTCGCCAAAACCAATGATCTGCAGGCTGTTAAGGAAGTTGGACCTTAGAGGATGTCCTGCAAAATATCGTACAAATGGCCATCGAACCTCACTGTTTATAAGAGCAAAGCTGTTGCCGTTCCTGACGTTCTGAGTAAAACCCCTCAAATTTGTTGCAAGCGCCTGGAAACCATAGTTTACATTGGGGGTAACAGGAATTGAGCTGTCGAACATAGGGTACTTATTGAAGAGGTAGCCCATCCAGTTATCGACGCCGCCAAGATAGTAAATTAGTTTCGTTGGCCCGAAGGAGGTACTTGCTGCAAATCTGTTAGCCCATATCAGTTCCCGATGGATCTTAATATATTTTCTGAAATCAATGCCAAGAACGACCATGTCCGATTTGCTTCGGGTAATCTCCCTGTAGTATTCACCGAAAATTTTAAACCGGGTACCGTAATAGATATTAATACTCCTTTTACGTGTGTTGTCATATATCGCTTCACCTTTCAGGCTAAGCCAGTTACGCGAATAGTCCGCATGAGTAAGGGTAGCCCTTTCGGTCGCAAGGAATACATAATGGTCATTACGGTAGGATAAAGTTCCTTTTAGGGCAAAAGCAGGTGAAAGGGGTTTGGCATATGAGAGATAGATGTTATGAGTATAGACTTTAATTAAAGTATCACCCGAGCTCAGGAAATACGCTTGTCTGTGGAAAATAAACTGTTTGTCGAAAGTCCCTTTCAGATTTTCGACACTAAAGAGATACTCATTGCTGTCGAAATTTCCTGAGAACCGGAAACCTCCTGTTATCCTGTAATTTTCAAAAAGATCGATCATTCCGATACGGGTGAGTACATTCACTCCCGGATTAAAATATGGGGCACCACCGCTATAAACCTGATAGGAGTTGTTTAGAAAGTTGAAATCAATCTGGTTTGCAATGTAGTTATTGTAAAACGAGGTTTCATAAATCCTGATAAGTGGAAGCTTTAAGATGCTGGTATCCAGGTCGATATTCATGTACTTCTTCCTCCACAGCTGATCATAGTAGTTTTGCTTTTCCTTTTCAAAGATGTAATGATTTATGTCAATCGGTTCATCTTTGGCATAGTACTCGTAAATAGGTTTCTTGAGTGTATCCCTTCTTTTTTTATCCTCACTGATAAGCCATGCTCTGAGCTGATCAACGCTGTCGGCTTTATGAAGATTAAGATTTTTCTCCTGGCGGAAAGCTGTAATTCGCATATCAGAAGCAGGAATAGTGTTCTGTTCATCAAGGGTTCCTTTCCTGAGGTTATACTTTCTTTTATTGAAAAGAACTTCACCAAATGACCCTGAACCATTGGTAACAGAGTGGTTTATTATGTTCCTGTCATAGTTAGTAACAGGCTTGGATTTCATAAAAAAACTGTAGTGGGCAGTTGTGTCGATGAAGCTTATTGAACTGTCGAACCTGGAAACGTACCTGTTAAATATCCCATTCTGATCACTTATATATGTGAATTTGTTTTTGCCGATGCCCTCTGCCTGAAACCTGTCGGCATATTTTCCTTCAGACAGACGGATAAGGACATTGTTTTTCTTTGATATATTATAAGTGAAAAGGTCAAATGTCCTCCCTAATTTTTCAAAGGGATCTGCATTATTTTTAAGGGTATCAGATAGCCTGTTCGATGAAAAGATAATCTCATCAGGACTGTTTTTGAGATAAGAAGGATTCAGATCATCGGCCAGATCACGGGTAATCTGATCATTCGTGCCTGAGGAGATTGTATGAATATAAAGATCTGTAATACCATCTTTTATAGCTGAGAATATCAGTTTGGTACCATCGGGGGAGTATGAGAAGTCAAGGACCTTATCAAAATAGAGAAGGTTTCTTTTATCGGTCTTTTTCGTCTCTGTCCTGTAGAAATACAAAACCAGCTGCGCCTTCTCTTCAGATACAATGGTAAGTATTTTACCGCCCGGATGCCAGGCGATAGAAGGATAGGTGACGTCGGTTGCCTGTTCGAGTTTTGGTTCATGCCTGAATATAATCCTTTGTTTTCCGGTGGTCTGATTATATAGCCATACTCTTCTCCGGCCCCAGTCATTGGTTACATAGGCAATATATTCTCCACCAGGACTAACCTTAACCTGCTGTATTATCTGATCTTTCTTCGACTTTTTTATTGTATTGCTGTCATTGTCCGGTTTCGCGTTGTCGGGAGAATACTCCTCAGAGTAAAATTGCCTCCACTCTTTAAGAAGGTCTTTAAGTTCGGAGCCGATAACATAGAGAAAGCCATCATCGACATTCTTATAGATCTTGGTAAGGTAAATAATATTAGGTATCAGGGCATCGCCATACTTTCTGCCAATAAAGCGCCAGAATGACTGGCCGGCATCGATGGCATCGTCATATTCCAGATGGTTTATGTTTTTGTATTTACCCGATTTAAGTCCGTCCTTAACCCTGTTTTCTGCTTCGGGAGTCCAGCCATAAGCCACGTACCTCGTGAGGCCCTTTATATACCAATCGGGCATGTATATATTGGAAGAACTTGAAATTCTGTCTTTTACATCAGCATTATACAGCAACTCATTAATTATGACCTCAGTTATTGCTGAGGTTATCTGCCTTTCGAAAGCGACATGATCTCCCTCATAGTAGAGACTTACTTTATTCTTTATGATTCTGTTATAGCCTCCGGTATTATAACTCTCATCATCGATGGTTGTCAATCCGATGTTTGATTGTTTGTGCTCACCGTTATTATTATAAATTATGAAGATCAGTCTTTTGTCGAGGGTGTAGTCGAAAAAATCTTCAATTTCAATAAGTTTTTTCTGGGCATAGTTTGCCGTGAATTGTGCAAGATCGCGACCATACTCGTTAAAATAGCAATCGAAATCGTTGAAACGGTAATATGACCAGAAATAATCATAGTACTGCACCCTGTTTTTACCGAAGGTCATCTGAAGGCCATTATAGAACTGGCTGCTGGCATTCAGCGTGATGAAAAGGGTTATTGTGATTAAAATCAGTCTCTTGGCAATTCTCATCTGCGGTATCTAATTGAATTATACCAGTATTAAGTCCTACAAAAATTATTCCAACAAATCCGTATACGTCAGCAAAACTAATGATATTCTGCCTTAAACTATCTTAAAACGCTAAACTTTATTATTTTTGCTGAAGTTTATTATTATTGTGAGT
>CAIPJU010000811.1 GCA_903865465.1 uncultured Bacteroidota bacterium | reverse complement strand
TTTGTAATAGTACAAGGCTGAATCATACTCCCTGTCGAGATAAAAATTCCATCCTATATTTGCTGTTACAAATCCCAAATAGAGAGTGTCTTTTCTAAGACTTGCAAGGGTAAAACATTCCCTGTAGACTGAATCGGCCCTGAAAGATTCCCTCTTATATTCAATGTACGAATTTCCTAGCTTCTGAAGTCCCGATTCTGCTGAAAGCGTGTCTTTGTCTTCAAATGCTGATCGGATCATAAGAATCAATGTTTCCCTGTAATCAGAAAAATCCTTGGCAACAGTCATGATTTCAGCCAAACCCTGATACCCACGCTGAACGACACCTTTTATCCTGTATTTAGCCGCAATTTCTATGCTTCTTTTATAGGCCTCTTCACTCTCTTTCAGGAAATTAATCCTGAAATAATACCGGCCCTTATAATTCAATGTCCAGGCAAGAATTTTATAATCACCTGTCATTTCGGCAACTTTTTCAGCCAGATTCAACTGCTCTCCGGTTTTAGAAAAATCACCGGTTTCGAAACTGTAACGTGCTTCAAGCAGATACAGTTCAGGAATGATATTGATGCCTGCCTTTTTGCAGAAAGCAGCCGCCGAATCAAGATAAGCCCTTACTAATTCTATTTTGGCAACACCTGCTTTAAGAAAAAAATCTGACCTTCTCAGATATTTGTTCAGTCTGGCTGTGTCGGAAACAGAATGATTAATCCCGATACCGGTGAGTCCGCTATAAATAACCGGCGTCGAAGAAGCACTAACCCGCCCTCCGATCGTTAAAATCATCAGGCAGGTTAATGGGAGCATTATACCTTTGAATAACTTCATAATACAAAGTGCAATTTAATTTAATAACAGGTTCTGAGTCACGATCAGGCAGAGATCAAGTTAATCAAATTAAACTGACCTGAACTTCCCGGTTTGCATCTTGCAGCTTTGAGCTTATATTTGGTCAGAATGAATTTACAATTCGCAATTCCGAAAATTTATTAAAGGTTTATAGTAACTGTTGTTTCAGAAGCTGTCAGAGTAAGTTTTGCCCTTTCCGATGGATTCCTGACCAAATCGAACTCCTTCCCATTAACCTGTATTGTATGGAACTTAAGCTCAGGAACATTGAATTCCAGATTCCAACCCGGCTTTTCGGAAACAATTTTATAAATGACGGTGCTCCCTTTCCTTTCTCGCGAAAATGAGATATTGTTATCTCCGGCAGAGAGCTTATTTAATTTCATATTCTCCCATCCCGAGGGAAGATAAGGAGTTATCACCATTTTCTTTTCATAGGCAGAGGGATGAAAGCCAAAAATATGAGTTATCAGGGGAAGCATAATGCCATAACTTGTCCATGCCTGTACGAAACAGCCGTAATCGGGCATCATTTCATTAATCGATCCAGGCATCTCCTTACTAAAGGTTCCTGCTATCATCTGAACATACCTCATTGCCTCATCAGTCCTGTTGTATGAACACTCAGCCATTGCCTGAACTCCTGTCGCTATAGTCATCTGATAAATTCCAACCACCTGCGACAGATAGGGGCCGTATTCGCCGCAAAAGTCGCTGCCTCCCATCTTCTGAAGTGCCGGAATTGCCTTTTCGGGAGGAGCTATGCCAGTCTCCATCGGGGTATTAATAACCCAGTTCCTGTTGGTCGACCATCCGTGCATATAGTTTTCAGGAAAGCTGCTGAAATATTCAAATTCCGACTGGAATTCCTTCTTTGTGGCATCAGTCATAACATCCTTATATTGTTCCATATTGCCTTTCCAGGCAGCGAGGGCCTGTTTGGAGCTGCCATAAAAATCACAATACAAATCTGACTTCTCATCCCAGAATTCAGTGTTGATCTTTGTCTTTATTTTCTCGGAAAGTGCCGAATAATACTCCTTTTCTCTCTTTTCATTCACAATTCCCGCCATAGCTGAAGCAGAGGCCAGGGCCTGCTGGGTATAGACTGCCACGTCGATAAGTTCAGCCGACAATCCTCTGACCTCCATGATGCCGAAACCTTCCGGGAAGAGATCGTTGTTTGAATCCATGTCTTTGGTAAGCCAGTTGATCCCCTTTTTAACAAAAGGATAAAACTCCTTCAGAAATTCCCTGTCGCCGGTCCACTCAAATGTCTTCCATACAGCCATGATAAAATGAGCAGTCTCCTGGGTGTTGCCCGGATTATATACATCACCAAAGGTATTAGCTTCGTGAATGACCCTGCCGTTACCATTTTCCTTCTCCGAGAGCGATTTCAGAAGCCGCAAGGTGCTTTTCACAAGATCGAAATTACCCATGGCCAGAACAGCCTGTAGGGAATAACTGTTATCGGTTCCAAACCACCAGGGATATTCCGGAAATCCGGCCCCCAGACCGCGACCTATCCCATCAACATCCCTTATGAGCCAGTCAGTATTGTATTTAACCCATTTGTAAACTTCCTGAAGATGCTGGTCGGGAATTTCGATGTCAGATCTTTGGCTTATTTCCTGATACCTCTTGATTTTTGAAGCAAGAAGTCCGGATCCACCAGATTTCAATGCTTCATATACTTGCTTTGCCTCATCACCTGAATGCTCTGATCCTGCGATATAAAGATTCACCTTTTCCTCTTTCCCTGCAGCTATGGAAAGGTTGAAGATATACTGACAGCCAGTATCATTCCTGTCATTTTTCTGATGAATATCGCCGGGAATGGATTTAGTCCAGATACCATCCTTTCTATCGGTTCCGGCATATACAAACCATGGATTCTTAAGGTCCCGGGCAACAGTGCAAGCGGTTTGTTTATCGTACCAGACGGAATCGGTGCCGTCTTTAATTCCCGATTTCTCCGAATACCATACTGGCAGCAAATCAGGCTTAATGTAAAACCTAAGAGCTAACTCCCTTTTCTTATCTGTATTATTTTTAATGGTATAACTTACCTTCAAGCCCCTGGTCCGAACGGGCACAAATTGAAATCGTGAAACTTCAAGACCAGGCAAAGGATCGTGGTAAATAAACTCATTCCCATACGGAAAGGTAATATATTGATCGGCATGCTCAAGCCAGCCCCCCTGCCCATTGGGTCCCACTATTCCATCTTTTTCTTTCATCTCCTCAATCTTCAGCCAGAAACCGTCAAGAAGTTTTATGGGGTGCATCCAGATGCCTCCCATTTCATCCTTAAGATGATCGCCCATATCGGGAAAGTCACCGTCCTGAAGCCCGATGGCATATAGTTTATCACCAGCAGTTACACACCGTTTTCCCAGGGTCTCCTTTGAACCAGGAACATTATCAGTTTTATTGTTATAGTACTCATTTACGGAAACCTGTCCAAAAACCCACGATACCGGGAGAATCAGTAAAACAATCAAATATAAGGACTTCATTATTAATTTAGTATTATAGTAACAGGTTTTGCTGAGATAACAGACTTATACACAGCCTTTTTAAAAACAGATCAGGTGAAAACATGATGTATTGAGATCACATTATAACTCAGGAGTCTATGCGTCAAATATTCCTGCACCCGGAACCATTAGTTCTATTTTGCAATTTTTCAGCTATTTAGCCTGTTCTTGTTTTACAATATCTTTTGAATTTGCAACCTGATACCCCACCATAAAGACCGTCTTTGATACCTTTTCCATCTTATCATAGTCGATCTTATCAACATCGTCCCCAATGGCATGCAGGTCTTTATGAATACCTGAATGGAAGAAGAGAAAGGGCACCTTTTTCGATGAGAAACTCATATGATCGCTGCCACCAAATCCAAGATTCTTACCTTTATCAATTACCGTAATCCCTGTTTTAGAAGCAGAGTTATTCATAATCTGCAAAATCTTTGCATTTGTTATATCGTTATAAACCATGATCTCATTTTTTGCAGTCACATCAGGCTTAACGCCCATAATAAGACCGGTGTCAGCCGGTGAAACTGATCTCCCTATCATATCGAGATTAATATCGAGTACAGTCTTATCCATTGCAATTGCAGGATGATTCACATAGTACTGTGAGCCAAGCAAGCCCTTCTCCTCTCCTGTCACCCAGACGAATACGCTTGTCCTGAGCGGCTTTTTGCCAAGATGTGCAAAAGCATCTGCTACTTCAAGAAGTCCAACTGTTCCTGAAGCATTGTCGTCAGCCCCGTTAAATACTTCTCCCTTGCCGTTAACACCAAGATGGTCGAAGTGTGCCGAATAAACAACACATTCATTTTTAAGCAAGGGATCAGAACCTTCAATCAAGCCTACCACATTGTTCCCGTTAAATTTGCCCGACCGCATTGCATACTTAAATGACACAGTCAGATCCTTTACAAGGAATGATGAAGGTTTCTTCTCAGAGTCAATCATATCCTGTAACTGTCGAAGCGTTTTTCCTGATGGAGAAAGAAGCCTGTCGGCAGTGCAACCGGTAATGAATAATAGTTTAATGGGGAAGCCCATCCCTGGTCGTTCGGCAAGCGAAACAGAAGTGCTTCCACCCAGCATATCGGCTAGTCCTGAACTATAAGGATCCCTGAAATGGTTCTTTGCATCGTAAACAAGCAGCACAGCCTTTGGCCTTTTGGAAAATAAGGGCATCATCTTCGGAACCTCTATCGATTCAGAGAATCTGTAACCATCGGCATACTTGGGATCATTTGAAATTTTTGGATTCCTGGTCATAATCAATACTATTTTCCCTGCAACATCGATGTTGTTGAAATCGTTATAGTTTATTGTAGTATCCTTAACTCCGTAACCGGCGAATACCAGTTCTCCTGATGCCTCAATAGTAGTTGATGGAGGAATAAGCGAAATTATTGAATCGGTTTTTACAACTGAGGTACCTTCAGTTGTGGATGCAGAAATAAATGATGAATCTTTCATGACCGATCGGGAAATAAAAGGAACCTTTTGCAGATAGCTTTCGGAACCGGGCATCGGTTTCAGACCTAATCGTTCGATAGTAGTTGCCAAATAAACAGCTGCAATATCATTTTCCGGCCTGCTGGTTTCTCTCCCCTTCATCTCATCGGAAGCAAGGAAATCCATATATGACCGGATATCATTCTTGTTTATCTGCTTCAGGCCATCTTTCTGGGCCACAGATGCAGATAGCTGAAACAAAACCATTAACAAAACAAAAAGCAGTTTTTTCATTATTTTAAATTTAGAATACTAAAGTAATAATTTAATATGATTAACTATGCTGAAAACCTGTCCACACAAAAACAGATTACTAATTTTTTCGAAACTGTTATTGAAGGAATTTACTGTGTTAATAATAAAAGGTATCTATGACTCATATTTACAGGAAACAAAACATTACCTATGTTTTCGGGGTTATATTATATTACAAACATTTTAAATAGAGTGAATTTAAGAATCTATAAACCTGAAGTTTTCCAGGGCAAACTCAGCGGCAGAAATTATTTTGAGGGCTGGTACTTCAAACATGTAAGCCATGACCTTGGCAACGTCTATTCATTCATTCCCGGCATATCGCTGAATGAAAATGATAAACATGCATTTATCCAGGTCATTAATGGCATCACAGGTGAAAGTGAATATATAAGCTATCCTCTTAAGGAAGGCCGAGTCGATTTCCCAGGCGATCTGCTGCACGGGCACGTTGACCAGGTAGGTCTTATAGAAAAACGAGTTGTCCGGCATCGTCACGGAGAAGGAGGACGTGTTGAACGGCATTGTGCCGACCGGCTGGGCGTACGAGGCGAGGTTGAGCACATCGCCGGGGCTGCCGGTGACGGTGACAAAGTAGGTGTCGCCGTTGGCGTTGAGATAGGTGGGCACCACGAGCATCTGGCCGGAATCGGCCAGATCGTAACTGCCAGTCGCGACAGAAACCGGTGCCTTGAGCCGGCGGACCATGACCGTGTTGCTGAGGTTGGTGTAAGCGGCGGGGCTGGAACCGGCCACCCGCGCCCGCGCCCACAGCGCCCACGCGGGGAGATTGGACGGAACGGTGGTGCGGAAAAACATCAGGCCTTCGGGGCCAACCGTGAAATCGCCCGAGTTGGCGCCCTCGGTCGATGAAACCGTGCCGAGATCCTGCACGATGGGTTCGCCGGAGCGGATGGTAAGTGCTGGAATGCCCGGTCCGATACCGATGCCGGGCAGGTAGTGAACCAGCAGAATCCAAGTCTGCGTGGCCGAGAACTGGTTGTCCGCCAGCACGAGCCCGTTGCTTCCGGTCCGGGTGGACGCCGCGTTATAGTTCGAGGACGTAGGAACAAAGCCCGTGCCCTCGAAAAGCTGCGCGCTGCCGCCATCGTTCACCGAGACGACTGTGTCGAACGCACCCAGGTTTGCCCCGCCATTGGGAATGCTGATGCGGAAATACACATCCTGCGCCACCTGCACCGGCAGGGCGCGGGTGGCGGTGTTGGCCCCATTGCCCGTGTCCCAGTTGAGATCGGTCACCCAGCCATTTTCGTAATACAGGGTGTAGTTGAGCACACCGGTCTGGCCCGCAGGGCGGGCGATGCCGATGGTGTAAACGCCGGCGGTGGCCTCCGCGTCGGTCAGGATGAGCGTGTCGCTGCCCGGGTTGCCCGTGCTCGCCTTGAGATAATTGCCGGTG
>CAIPJU010000810.1 GCA_903865465.1 uncultured Bacteroidota bacterium | reverse complement strand
TGTTCTTTTTATAATAAGTTCACTTAATCTTTTAATAAATGTCTTCAAAAAATACCGAAAGAATAAGTTTCGCTTCCAGGAAAAACCAACTCGATTATCCTGATTTCCTGGAGATTCAGTTGAAATCCTTCGGTGAGTTCTTTCAGCTAGGAACCACTCCCGAAAACAGGAAAAAAGAGGGTCTGTTCAAGGTCTTTACCGAAAACTTCCCAATAACTGATACCAGGAACAACTTCGTTTTAGAATTTCTTGATTATTATATCGACCCCCCACGCTATACAATTGAAGAGTGTATTGAACGCGGTCTTACCTTCAGCATTCCTCTCAAAGCCAAATTAAAACTTTACTGTACAGATCCCGAACATGAGGATTTCGATACAGTTATCCAGGATGTCTATCTTGGAACCGTTCCCTATATGACCGACAGAGCTACTTTCGTCATTAACGGTGCAGAAAGAGTTGTTGTCTCACAGCTTCACAGATCACCAGGTGTATTCTTCGGCCAAAGCGTTCATGCAAACGGAACAAAACTCTATTCAGCCAGGATCATCCCGTTCAAGGGATCATGGATTGAATTTGCTACTGACATTAACAACGTCATGTATGCCTATATCGACAGGAAGAAAAAACTGCCGGTAACAACTCTCCTGCGCGCTATCGGTTTCGAAAGCGATAAGGAGATACTCGAGATTTTTAATCTTGCCGAAGAACATAAAGTATCCAAAACCAATATCAAGAAACTTGTCGGACGTAAACTGGCTGCCAGGGTTCTTAAGACATGGGTTGAGGACTTTGTTGATGAGGATACCGGCGAGGTTGTTTCAATTGAACGAAATGAAGTAATCCTCGACAGGGAGACCGTTATCGAATCGGAGAATGTCGACATGATTGTTGATTCAGGCGCTAAGGCAATTTTGCTTCACCGCGACGATTCGACTCTCTCAGATTATGCAATAATATACAATACACTTCAGAAAGATCCCTGTAACTCTGAAAAAGAGGCAGTTATCTATATCTACCGCCAGCTTAGGAATGCCGAACCACCCGATGAGGCAACAGCACGCGACGTCATCGACAAACTCTTCTTCTCGGATAAGAGATATGACCTTGGCGAAGTTGGCCGTTACAGGATTAACAAGAAACTCGGCCTCGAAACCGATATGAATGTTAAAATCCTCACAAGGGAAGATATTATTAAAATTATCGGATACCTGATTGAACTTATCAATTCAAAAACCGATATCGACGACATCGACCATCTGAGTAACAGAAGGGTACGTACTGTCGGAGAACAGCTTTATGCACAGTTCGGAGTAGGACTTGCCAGAATGGCCCGTACTATCCGTGAAAGAATGAATGTCAGGGATAATGAGGTTTTCACTCCGGTTGACCTGATAAATTCAAAGACACTCTCTTCAGTCATCAATTCCTTCTTCGGAACCAACCAGCTGTCGCAATTCATGGATCAGACCAATCCGCTGGCCGAAATGACTCACAAACGTCGTTTGTCAGCTCTCGGCCCTGGTGGTCTCTCACGTGAGCGTGCCGGCTTCGAAGTAAGGGACGTTCACTATACTCACTACGGAAGGCTTTGCCCCATTGAAACTCCGGAAGGTCCTAACATAGGTCTTATCTCTTCATTATGTGTCTTTGCCAAGATCAACGACCTTGGATTTATTGAGACACCCTACCTTAAGGTTAAACACGATGGGGAGAAAGGCTCCCAGGTTGACCTTTCAGATGAAGGTGTAATATGGCTCAGTGCTGAAGAGGAAGAGGAAAAAATGATCGCACAGGCAAATGCACCCCTTTCAAAAGATGGTTACTTCGAAGCTGCCAGGGCCAAATGCCGTTATGAAGCCGATTATCCATTCGAGGAGGTATCAAAGGTCGACCTTATGGATGTCGCACCGAACCAGATAGCTTCGATCGCAGCATCCCTGATTCCATTCCTTGAGCATGACGATGCAAACAGGGCCCTCATGGGTTCTAACATGATGCGTCAGGCAGTTCCTCTCATCAACCCTGAAGCTCCAATTGTGGGAACAGGACTTGAAGCACAGGTGATAAGGGATAGTCGTATCCTTTATGCTGCTGAAGGAGATGGAATTGTGGAATTTGTTGATTCTAACGAAATTGTTATTCGCTATACTCGTACTGATGAGGAGAAATTTGTAAGCTTCGACGACGACATCAAACGCTATACTCTTCCAAAATACAAGAAGACTAACCAGAATACCTGTATCAACCTTATACCAATTGTAAGAAAAGGGGAAAAGGTAACAAAAGGTCAGGTATTGACGGAAGGTTACGGTACTAAAAACGGAGAACTTGCTCTTGGACGTAACCTGAAAGTGGCTTTCATGCCATGGAAAGGGTACAACTTCGAGGATGCTATTGTAATATCTGAGAAAGTAGTCCAGGAAGACTATTTCA
>CAIPJU010000809.1 GCA_903865465.1 uncultured Bacteroidota bacterium | reverse complement strand
TTTTGTTGGAAATGCTGCTACTCAGGGAGGCCTTATACAGGCAAGCAACGGAAGGATTTATTTCCCGGTGTTGGAGCCATTCGGCAAGGATTTGAGATATGCAATTACAAAAGGTGATCCTTCATATAACTCCATTGCCGACAGATATTGCTACGACTCCCTTTACACTATGACTAAAACAGGGGCACAGCAATTTCCTGATAAAAATAAGTTCTCATTAAATGGCATTTACAAATCAGCTTCTGGTGCTGAAATTTCACTGGGCGCAATGAATGTACCCCAGGGTTCAGTTAAAGTAACTGCTGGAAGTATTCCCTTAACAGAAAATGTGGATTATACGGTTGATTACACTTTGGGTAGAGTAAAAATTATTAATCAGGGTATTTTAAATTCGGGAACACCTATTAATATTTCACTCGAAAACAACAGCATGTTTAATATTCAAACAAAAACCCTAATGGGTTTGCGTGTAGATTACATGATAAGTAAAAACTTCAATGTTGGCGGTACAATTCTGAATCTTACAGAGAAACCGCTAACGCAGAAAGTAAACTATGGTGATGAACCCATTTCAAATACTATCTGGGGAGTTGACGGGGCTTATTCCACCGATGCACGATGGCTCACCAAGCTGGTGGATATGATACCCCTGATAAATACCAAAGCGCCTTCAACAATTAGCATCAATGGTGAGTTTGCAAATTTACTACCAGGCCATTCAAAAGCAATCGGAAAAACTGGGACAACTTATATTGATGATTTTGAAAGCGCCAAATCGACCATCGATATGCGCAACGTTGGCAGCTGGTATATGGCAAGCACACCTCAAGGCCAACCCGATTTATTCCCTGAAGGTTCATTAACTAATAATCTGGCTTTTAATTATAACAGAGCGAAACTTGCCTGGTATGTAATTGATCCTTCTGTATTTTTTAGAGGTGGTAATCAGTTGCCTCCTAACATCACTAATGATGATATCTCTAATCATTTTACCAGAGAAGTTTTCGAAAAGGAAGTTTTTCCCAATCGTCAGCCTGTAGATGGGCAGCCTTCTGATATTGCTTGTTTAAATCTGGCTTATTATCCTAAAGAAAGAGGCCCTAACAATTATGATGTAGATGGTTCAGAAGGCTATTCGGCCGGTTTAAATGCAGATGGAACCCTTGCTGCTCCTGAAACAAGATGGGCAGGTATGATGCGCCGTATTGAATCAACCGATTTCGAGGAAACAAACATTGAGTACATTGAATTCTGGATGATGGATCCCTTTGTTTATAACACTTCCTCTCCTGGGGGACAAATGTATATAAACCTTGGTGATGTTTCGGAAGATGTTTTGCGCGATTCACGAAAAAGCATAGAAAACGGCTTACCTACTTCGCTTGACACAAGCGGAAACATAATTGATGAAACCATCTGGGGACGTGTTCCCAATCAGCAACCATTAACCAACTCGTTCGACAACAACGAATCTTCACGACCTTTTCAGGATGTAGGATTGGATGGTCTTACAGATGATGCTGAAAGAGTTTTTTTTAGTCCTTATATTAATAAAGTTACAAGTGCATTTCCCGGTTCACAGGCAGTTACTAATGCAACAAACGATCCTTCAGGGGATAATTTCCATTATTTCAGAGGTCCTGATTACGACAATGAACATAAAACCATTTTACAGCGGTATAAAAACTTCAATAGTACT
>CAIPJU010000808.1 GCA_903865465.1 uncultured Bacteroidota bacterium | reverse complement strand
CACAACCCCGAAGGGAGTGAAGAAATTCAATATTGATTTACTCTTTCGTATATAGAAATCTCTTAATACTCTTCTTGGGAGTTTTAATAAACTCCTCATTATGAATACTGTATTTGCTTACCGACATAAAATCAGGTAATCTGTCATTTACCTCTTTCCTGGTTGTTTCAAGGATGGAAACAAGCTGCTCTTCAGAGATATTATCCTTTTTCATCATTTCATAATCGGGAAATATAAGTCCTATCAGCTTATTGTCTTCCGCAATAACCAGGGATTCTGTTACATAATCCTTATTATTTATTACCGATTCAATCTCCTCGGGATAGATATTTTTCCCTGAAGGGCCAAGAATCATACTCTTGCTTCTTCCCTTTATGAAAATATTTCCTTGTTTATCGATTATCCCAAGGTCGCCGGTATGCATCCACCCTTTACTGTCGATCATTTCTCTGGTGGCCTTCTCGTTTTTATAATATCCGGCCATTACGTTTTCGCCTCTCAGGATAATTTCACCTACAATCTTACGTGGATCGGGCGAGTCGATAGTGACTTCAAGAGTGTCAACAGCTCTTCCTGATGCCCCCAGTTTTGTAGTATTCCACGAGGCGTAGCTAATCAGAGGGCCACACTCCGTCATGCCATAACCAACGGTAAAATGAAAACCCATTTTCCTGAAGAACTTTTCGGCATCAGCGTTAAATGCTGCTCCGCCCACAACAAGCTCCTTGAATTTGCCACCAAATGTGGTTGTAAGCTTTGCCTTTATCTTTCCAAAAAGTATCCTGTTAATACCGGGTATTGCCAGAAGGATTTTCATGGATGGTTTGCTAATAACCGGAAGCAGCTGTTTTTTATATATCTTCTCAACAACCAGGGGAACTGAAAGTATCAACCTTGGTTTAATCTCTCCGAAAGCCTGAATAAGTATCTGGGGAGAAGGCGTTTTGGTAAGTATCGTTATATGGCAGCCTATTGTGAATGGAAAGAGGAATTCGAAAGCGCAGCCGAAGGTATGGGCCAGGGGAAGAAATGAGACTACCGGGTCGCCAGATACAAGAGGCATATTTTCGCGGGCATATTTAATATTTGCCGAGAGGCTGTTGTGAGGAACCATAACCCCTTTTGAAAATCCGGTTGTACCTGATGTGTAACTTATGACGGCAAGCTTATCGTTCGTTACCTCCGAAAACTTTACATCTTCCGGCTTGATTTCTCGGTATTTTAAGCGAAATTCTTCATCAAGTTCCTTACAGACCTTCTCAGCCTTCGACCCTCTCGATTCAATAAGTTTAAAATCTTCGGTGCTGAGAACTGCAGTGATTTCACCAAGCTTGTCGAGGCTCATGGTCTGCCATATCTTTTCATCCGCAAAAAGAATCAGTGAATCGGAGTGGTTGACAATATTGGTCAGATCCTCAGGCTTGAAATCGGGCAGAATAGGAACTATTACAGCGCCATAGGTTACCACAGCGAGGTAAACAACACACCAGTTGGCTGAGTTCCTGCCAATAAGTGCAATTTTATCCCCTTCTTTTATGCCTGTTTCTTCAAACAGCATGTGCAGCTTCAGGATTTTTTCGGCAATCGCTTTGTATGAGTAGCCACTTTCTCTGTAGTTCGACAGAGCTTCAATTTCCCAGTTTTGCCTGATACTCTGTTCAATATAACCTATAAACCGTTCGCTGAGCATATCATTCCTGTTTAGTATTATCTAAAAGCCGATGACTTTGAATTTATTTGGAAACAAGATCCTTCCTCAATTCTCAACTTGTATTAAAAATACTCCCTCAATCATTTCTGTCGGACCAGACCAATGAACTGGCTCCAAGCACGGCAGCATTCTGGGTGCTCAGCTGCGAAGGAAGAAGTTTCACCTTGCCCTTGTAAATACTCAGAAGGTTGTCCTCCATGTATTCCTTGGCAGGCTCAAAGATAAGATCTTTAGCCAGTGCCAGTCCTCCAAAAAGGAAAATGGCTTCAGGGTTGGTATGTGCAACAACGTCAGCCAGTTTAAACCCAAGCATTCTGCCGGTATGTGTAAAGGCACGTTTTGCTATATAATCGCCCCTCTTGGCAGCATCGTGGATCATCTCGGCAGAGAGGTCCTCAAAACTGTACTTTCTCAGTTCACTTGGTTCGAGGCTGTCGGCCATAATCTTAAGAAGTGAGCGTTTAAGTCCTGTAGCGGAGACGTAGGTCTCGAGGCAGCCTTTACGGCCGCATCCGCAGTCGCGGTTTGAGGGACCCGGGCGGATTGCAGTATGGCCTATCTCGCCGGCAAAACCGTCATGGCCATAAACAAGCTTCCCGTCAATGACAAAACCGCTGCCAAGACCTGTTCCAAGGGTAATAACAACAAAATTCTTCATCCCTTTAGCTCCGCCATAGATCATCTCTCCAACAGCTGCTGCATTTGCATCGTTGGTTACAAGTACAGGAAGCGGAGTATGCCTGTTAAATATCCCGGCAAGAGGAACAATACCTTTCCAGGGAAGATCAGCAGAATGTTCGATGGTTCCCTTGTTGATATTTCCCATCGGGGCACCGATACCATATCCGATAATATCTATACCGTCGCCTATTTTGTTGGCGGTAATCATTATCTTTTCATAAAGGGCAGCAACAAACACCTCAATCTCATCGTATTGCGAAGTCTTTATACGGTCTTCGCCAAGAATATGACCCTCCTTGTCGACAAACCCGAAAACAGTGTTCGTTCCACCAATATCGATACCTACTGCAACCTTCTTTTTTTCCATAATCTATATGTTTATCTGTTTGTATTCGTAAAAATACAAAATACAAATGTAATTGAACCAATATCCGTGAAACCGAAGTATAATTTACTATTCCGGAATGTATTCATTTCCAACCTTTCTTGCACGGGTGGGCTTGTCGAGATTGATTCCAAGTGAAATACCAGTTTCAACAAGAACGTTCCAGCCGGCTGCAAGCTGAACATATTCAGCATATTCTCCGCCATCAGGAATTATAATGGTCGGGAACATCGTTGGTTTCGACGAAATGGCTACGATATTCATACCAACCCCTTTTACCAGACATTCATTGAATTTTTCCTGTTCTGCCTGAAAAGGCTCAATCCAGATGAGGACTTCGCTTTTGTCCATAACCTCTTCAATTCCGTGAACTGCAAAAGTACCCTCGAGGTAGGCCGATTTCTTCCTTGTGATCTCATTGGTTTTCAGAGCCAGCTCTTCAGCAACACCGGTATTTCTTCCGGCAAAATAAATGATCGAGGCATTCCTGATTGTATTGGTAATTGCGGGATCAATATTAAGAGTCAGTGCCTCTTCGGTCTTTTTTGCGAGTTCGCCAAGTCCTTCCATCTTCTCACCGGCAATCTTGCGAAGGAGAGAATCATAGAAAAGACCCTGCTCAACAACCGACTTTGTAGCGGCAACGGCATCTTCCTTGCCGCATTTCAATACGCTTGTGGCAGATGCAATCTCCTCAAGTTTGGTATTCGGATTGGCAGTAAGGCCAAAAACTGCATCATGTTTCCTGTTTTTCAATAATGTTGTCAGGCGAACAACCTCTTTTGTCTGTCCTGAGTTTGATGCTGCAAAAACCGCAAATTTGTCAAGGTCATACTCTTCAGCCTGGGTGCATCCGTCAGTTACAACCGTGAAGGGTAAACCCTTCTTCAGTGAGGCATAAATAGCTCTTTTTGCAGGGAATATCCTGCTGCTGCCTTCACCTGTGAGAAACAATCCTTTTTTGGATGTTACACCGTGAACAAACTCCTTTGATACTTCCGGATCGAATGAATCGACAATACCGGATGTCTCCATCATTTCTCTTACAAGGGCGTATTTGTTGTATTTTTCTTCGTGTAAATTCATGGCTGTTATTTTTTATTAGTTAGAAATTCTGAAAGTTCGTTTTGTACAAGAGAGTCTTTCTGGAAACCGCCTCCAAGATGCTGCCAGTATACTTCGGCATACTCTACGCCGGCCATTTTACCGTAGTTCCGGTTTCCTTCAAGAACATAACCAAAGAAATCATCTATCTTATGCATATGTTTCATGAGGTCGATCTGTGAGATATGATAGCCAAGCATCTGCTTTTTAGTCTCAACAACCGACTTTATATCAACATAGAAGTGGGGAGGTACGATTTGTGATCCAAGCGGATCAGAAAGCGTCAAAGGGGAAGAATGATAGAGAAGAGGCGTAATTGGAAGAGGTTTCTCCTCAACGGGAACAGCATCGAGTGAAGAGACCATGGCAGCAGCTTCAACTATATTCGCCGTGGTACGATGGTCAGAATGATAATCAGAAGGAAGATGGGTAAATACTATCCCTGCTCCTACTTTTCGCATTAGGGAGATAGTCTTAAGCCTGAGCTCCTTTGTGTCGAAAAGGAAACCATCGACCCCTCCAAGCATGTAATATTCGGCATCAAGAACGGATGCTGCTTTCTTAGCCTCTTCGATACGGACTCTTGCAGTCTCTTCCATTGTCATGTTGCAGCCACCAAGGTCGCCCGAAGTGAAGGTGGCAATGACAATTTTATATCCTTTGTCTTTCAGAAGTTTGAGCGCACCTGCATTCCACGCTTCTGCATCATCAGGGTGCGCATTGATTGAAAGCACCACCTTATTGAATTTGTTTTCCATTTAAATGGTATTAATGTTTTGTTGCAAATATCTTTTCAAGAGTTACAAATTCGGGCAGTTCTCCGGCAAGTGGCTTCATGTATTCAATAAACAATGGAGAGACATTATTGCCTTCGGCATTGAAAAACTCCTTAGCCATTGGCTTTGCATGAACGGCAACTTCTCTCAGGGGAACTTTACCGAATTCAATCTGATAAGGATTATTTGATATCCTGTTAATGCTTACCATAACTCCGGTTTCACCAGCTCCTGCCAGCCTTACTGCCTCAACACCACATTTATAGGCCTCTTCGAGATCGACAGCCGATGCTCTTACAAAGTCGGCCATAATCAGCGATTCAGTTATCTGGAATTCTCCCCTGAAGCCGAACTCATCAGCGATGATACGGTGAAGGTTGAGACCAACGCTTGAACCACCCATAGCACCAAATTCTATATTGTTAAATTTATCTTTTGTAGTTGCAGCGCTTACCGGTGTTCCGTCGGCATATTTAAGTCCCTCGCCGCAGACAATTGAAACCCATCCGTTCGCTTTAATACATTTGCCGACATCGACAAGAAATTTCTCGCGGCTGAAATCAAATTCGGGGGCATAGATAAGATGCGGTGCATCTTCGGGGCTCCTGGCAGCCAAAGCAGTTGCAGCGGCGAGCCATCCGGCATCACGGCCAATAGTCTGGTAGATTACAAACTTGTCGACCTTCTGCATGTCGCGTGCAAGTATTCCGCCCTGCATTACGTTGAAAATATTAGACCTGGCAGCCGATGCAAAGCCTGGGGTATGATCGGTACCAAAGAGATCATTATCGACAGTCTTGGGGATTCCGATACCTGTAAGTTCATATTTCTCAGCCTTGCAGTATGCCTCAACCCTGTGTATGGTATCCATGGTGTCATTCCCACCGATGAGGAAAAAATACCTGATATTGTACTTTTTCAGTACATCCAGAATAAGGGGGAGGTCTTTGTCCTGAACCTTGTGCCTCGATGAGCCCAGGGCTGAAGATGGAGTTTTTCTGAGTCCTTCAATTACCTTTTTAGGCTGTTTACCAAGATCATAGATCCACTCCTGCATGAACCCTTCAATCCCGTAATGCATCCCATATACGTTGTCGATAAAGGATGAAGAGATAGCTGATTCTATTACGCCGGCCAGACTGGAATTAATTACAGATGTAGGCCCGCCCGATTGTCCGATTAGTGCATTTCCTTTAAGCATATTATGTAAAATTTAGGGTTCCGAAAAATTCAGGTCTGTGAAAATCAGGGTTTTCAGTACCAACAGGGCTCCAGGTAACATAGTGGGGAACTTTAAGACCATCGCCGCACTTATAGAAATTTGCCCTGAATTGTTTCCCGTTGAGCTCCGTGATACGATGATGGAAAAATACTGTGAAAGGTATCGCAATAGTGAGCGACCATTCGAACTTCCCGCTCTTCTCCTTTACCGGGCCAGTTTCAATGGATGACAACCTTCTGATTTGCGAAATAATCTCAGGATCAACTCTTTTGCTGTTTTCCCTTCCCGTGCCTGAGCCCATCAGGCAGGTACCAAGGCCATTGAATTCAAAGTTATAATATATCCCTTCACTATCCGGGGAGACAAAGAACTCAACGCACGAATCCTCATAAACATTCTGATTCGATTCAGTCATTTCAGCCTTGAAATGTTCCTCGAATACATCAAACCTGAGAAATATTTCATGATGGCTATAGGCAAGAGCAAGCAATACCCCGGGTTTATAGCTATAATCCTTCCAGTTAATTGTATTGATAATTAATTTCTCCTCAGACGCTTCCAATACTTTTGAAACCTCTGTGAGTGCTGGGAACTCTGTCTTTGTCTGAAGCTTTTTTATATCTGCAAATTGCATGAGATGATTACTTTTTAGTTCAGAACTTAACGAACCAAGCTATGCATAAATAATGGTCCGTCTTATAAACGGAACCTCACAAATTTATGAAATTAGAATTTAAGAAAAAACAACTTTTTCAATTCATTCGAACAAGAGAAGAAGAGCCTTGACCAGGTTAATTTTTAATGTTTGCCGGGATCCAGCTTTTGTTGTTTAAGTTTCTGGTCCTTGATGTTCCTGACTCCAATATCCCAATCCTGTTCAAGGTTCCAGTTTGGTTTCATCTCCAGTTCGGTAGCATAATACGATACAGGCTCAGGCTGCCGTCCGGAATTAAAGTCTCCGGTTGTCCATTTTTTGTCTCCGTTCAAATCATATATTACCCTTATCCTGTAATTCCCATTCTCAAGAAGTGAGAACAGAACCTTCCCATCCTTATTCATGAAAACTTCTCTAACTATCTTCTCGCTTTTGTCGAGCAGCTGTATAATCCTTTCGCCCTTGTAATTTGAGATATTAAGAGTAAGTGAACTATACGACTCTGGGTCTTTGAGGCTGAACTTAAAGGCTGTCGAATCATTGCTCTCATTATAAATATTACCAAAAGCAGCAGAATCGGCTATCAGAAGATATTTTTTTCCAAGAGTAATGACCGAATTCATTACATATCTTCCACTGTTTATCGTATCCCGCTCCAGAGAATATTTATTTAATTTCTTCTCTTTATCAGTGATATCGTAAATGTGGATCTTAGAGGTATCGGCTTGCCGGAAAGGAGTTTCCGAGATAAAAACAATATTCTGCCCGGGTTTCAGAAATCCCGTGCCAATATTTGATCCCAAACCATATTTGGCCTTTTTCACCTTTCCCCCCTTGAACGAACGGGGCATGACGAAACGCATGGGAATGGTATCGGTTTTGTAAACAATCTTCTTTAATGAATCGGTGAAGGGATATTTAACCAGCGTGGAATCTGTTGGCCTGTTGTAGAGAGAACTATCAGTAAGCCAGACTTTCATGGAATCGCGGTTACGACTCCGTTCAATAATATACTTATCGGGCTTTGCCCCCGGAATAGAAAAATCAAACTTCATGCTGTCGGGAGGAAGCGACAGAGTATAGCTCAGCATATATTTTGATGGCCTTGCCGATGAGCCCAGGTAATGGCTTTTTTTAAGTGCTGCAAACATATAAAGCTGGTACTCTCCCTTGAGAACCGGAGGCAGAACAACCTTTTCCTCCTTCTTTTTACCTGCTGTTGTCTCTTTTCGCTGTGGCTGGATAGGCTTGGTTTCAACTTTTTTTACCGGAACAGTATCCTTTTTTACAGGAATGAAGTTCTTTTCAGGAGTTATGTTAATTGCGGAATCGAGGAAGGCAAATTCTTCATCCGGCAGGTTGTAATTTCTGCTGTTATCCTGGTCCTTCAGAGCATAAAGCCTGTATTTCCCAGGTTTTACATTGTCGATTCTAAAATACCCGGTCTGATCAATCCTCGAAATATAATCGGGTATTGTTTTAACTACAGCCGAATCGGCCAGGTTTGCATACATTAAGACCATTGTTTTCTCAGGCACTTCCAGATTGCTGGAATAACCGACATTCCCGGTTACTGAAAGAGAATCGATCACCGGCCCTGTAGAAAGTACAAACTGGTAGTTATCTATCTTGTTACCTGCATTAAGATCCTTTATAGCATCCTGAAAATAAAATGTATAGGTCGTGCTGTCTCTCAGCGGCTCATCAAAATCGGTAATGACGCTCTTACCCTTTAGGTACACTTTTGGTTTCTTCTTTATCGGAGGAGAAACCATAAATTTCTCGTTAATATTATCGAGAGCAACATATTCATCGAAGGTAATGGTTATCCTTTTACCCCGGAAGTTTTTTGCACCCTTCACCGGTATGGTCTCCACCACTTTGGGAGGAGTCCTGTCAACCGGGCCTCCAGTCGGTGAATTAATCTTCGCACAGCTTCCAACCAGGAGAACCAGGATAAAAAATAAATAAAAGATATTATGTTGCGACAAAATCCTGGTGTTCATATGTTCATGATCTTGTTAAGATGTGCAAACTTACATCATTTTTTCAAAGATTTTTTCATGCAGGAATTAAAACCTCAAAGAGTGACTACAGTATTAAATTATCAATTATAATATTTTCTAACTTTGGACTCACATAAAAACGTTTAAATATGCATTTTGATATAATCCCCTGGCATGTAAATCCCGAGATATTCAGGATTGGTTCTTTTGCAGTTAGATGGTATGGACTCCTCTTCGCTTCGGCCTTTCTGTTCGGTTACATTATTATGAGGAAGATGTTCCAGAATGAAAAAATCAGCGATGAAGTACTCGACCGCCTGACGATCTTCATGGCTATAGGTACAATTCTGGGGGCAAGGCTTGGACATTGCTTTTTCTACGAACCGGGATATTACCTGAGCCATCCTGCTGAAATACTGGCCATCTGGCACGGAGGACTTGCAAGTCACGGCGCTGCCATCGGGATCCTCACGGCAATTTGGCTTTTTGTGAGGAAGGAGAAGAAAGACTTTGCCTGGATGATGGACCGGATTGCAATTGTTGTTGCCTTGTCGGGATTCCTGATCAGGATGGGAAACCTCATGAATTCAGAGATCTATGGTATTGAAACAACTGTTCCCTGGGGCTTTGTTTTCCTCAGGAATCATGAAGTTGCCCCTAAACATCCAACCCAGATTTATGAGGCTCTTGCCTACCTGGCTATATTCATTCTTCTTTACAGAATGTACTGGTCCAAAAAGGGGGAACATTTCCAGGGATCTCTGATCAGCATTTTTTGTATTCTTGTCTTTACAGCCCGCTTCTTTATTGAATTCCTGAAAGAAGACCAGGTTGCCTTTGAAGCTTCCATGAAGCTTAATATGGGACAACTCCTGAGTATTCCATTTATAATTGCAGGAGCCGTGGGACTTTACTATAGTCTGAAGATAAAGAAAAAGGCTATAATTAAAAGATAGGCCGTCCTATAATTCGTAATTTTAGTATTCTTTCTCTCTGTGGAACTCAGCGTTTTCTCTGTGGAACTCTGTGCAACAATAAGTTATTAATTTACCCCGAATCCAGCCTGAAGAGCTTAGTTTTTGATTACTATCCCATAAAACAACACATCGAGAATGGCATTCAGCCTGTTTGTAATATCGACCTCCTTCTTTTTCCAGAAAAGCGGTACCTCGAGTCCCTTAAGGGTTGTCTGAATTGCCATGGCAGTATATTCTGTGTTTTCAACATGAAACACCTTTTGCCGGACTCCATGGTAAAGTATCAGTCTTAGTATTGCAAGTTCCTCACGATCATACTTTTCCCTTATTTTTTCAATGAAATGAAAATGGTCGAGGTTCTTATCAAAGATAGCATTGTAGTAGTTTGAGAGTTTTTCGAACGCTCTCATACGTACAAAAACGTAATTCTTCATCTTCCCTAAAGGTGAATCAACCGATTTTATGGCCGTAGTAAGTTCATTTCTTAGGATATTAGCCTCATAAAGAACAACTGCTTCAAAAATATCTTCTTTACTCTCATAGTAGTAATATACCGAACTCTTACCCATCTTGAGGGCCTTTGCTATCTCATCCATGGTAGTCTTCCTGAAGCCGTATCTGCTGAAGATCCGACCTGCCGATATTACTATCTTACGTCTATATTCATCTTTATCAATCATATAATATAATGATATAAATTCATATTATTAATTCTGCAAAGATAATATATTTTAGAAAACTCAATTTTGTCGAACAAACCGGTCGAAAATTCTAAATATGTATTTCCATTATGCCGGCTTCTTGGGAATAATTCCTTTTTTACCAATGAGTTACACAGGGTATTACGGAGTCTCACATAGTTAATCTTACAGCAACCTTAAATTTTCTCTGAAACTGTTAAACTCTCCTTTCCTCCGTGCAACTCCGTGGTTAAGTGAGTAGCTTCCTCCAAAATCACAAATAGATTAAACCCGGATAGCCTCAGAAATCAAGGTGAGGCTGATCCTTTTCTGGAATATTCCTGCTTTTTTATCTTTTTAACATATTCCCATGACTTTGGCAATAACATATAAATGAATAAAATAAATATATTTGTCAATAAAACCGGGGCCGCTCAGAATAAAACAGAGGACTAAGCATCGTGAAGATGAAATCAGGAAAGAGCAATTACAGAACAATATGGCTTGATGAGAATGATCCCTCGGTGGTGAAGATCATCGATCAGGAAAAGCTCCCCTTCCTAATTGACACTATTGAACTCAGATCGGTCGATGATGTTTACGCTGCCATTGAGGATATGAAATTAAGGGGAGCCCCGCTCATTGGCGCAGCAGGCGGATTCGGAATGTACCTTGCAACTCTCGAGATGAACTCTCAGACAGAGGTTTGGGATCATCTCTCAAATGCAGCCCGTTACCTAAAGTCGTGCCGTCCAACTGCAGCAAACCTTGCCTGGGCTGTCGACAGGGTGCTTGAGAGTAGCCGGCATGGTCATTCCGTGAAAGAGATTAGCGAATCGGCACTCTCTTCAGCCTTGGAGATCTGTGAGATTGAAAAGGAGAACAGCAGGCAGATTGGCCTGCATGGGCTGAGGCTTATTGAAAAACTGAGCATTGAAAAAAAGGGTGAACCTGTTAATATACTTACCCATTGCAATGCCGGATGGCTTGCCTGTATTGAATATGGCACGGCGACAGCTCCGATATACATGGCTCATGAAAAGGGAATTCCTCTTCATGTCTGGGTCGATGAAACAAGGCCGCGGAATCAGGGAGCAAGGCTCACAGCATGGGAACTGGGGCAGGCGGGTGTTCCTCATACAATCATTCCCGATAATGCCGGAGGACACCTTATGCAGCACAAAAAAGTTGATATGGTTATTGTGGGATGCGACAGGGCGACCAGAACCGGTGACATTGCAAACAAAATTGGCACTTACCTTAAGGCCCTCGCCGCCTTTGATAATAATGTGCCTTTCTATGCTGCCCTTCCATCCTCGTCAATCGATTTCGCTCTGACTGATGGCTTAAGCCAGATTGTTGTAGAGGAACGCAATCCCGATGAAGTTACCTCCGTTACAGGATATGCCGATGGAATGATCCGGCAGGTCCGGATCTGCCCTGAGAACAGCAGGGCAGCCAATTTTGGTTTTGATGTTACACCTGCCAGGCTTGTAACAGGACTGATAACCGAGAAAGGCATTTGCAGGGCTTCGGAAAATGATATAAAAGAAATGTTTTCAGATAAATTCATTAAATAAAATGGTAGGGGGTGTAAAGTTTAATTGTCACTGGAGCCAGTCGGGCCCGGTAATCTCCGACGATCAGTACGAAATAATAAATTACTGGAGGGAAATTCTCTTTAACATGGACCTGATAGGCGCCTATGAAAATGGTGTGGGATACGGAAATATCAGCATGAGGATCATGGGGACAAATCAGTTTGTCATAACAGGCTCTGCAACAGGAGAAATTCCCGATCTTGAGCCCGGACATTACGTAAAAGTCAATTCATTCAATATTGAAGATAATGCTGTTCAGTGCGTAGGGCCTCTGAAAGCCTCTTCGGAGTCGCTGACCCATGCTGCAATCTATCTTGCCGATCCCGGTTCGAATGCTGTTGTCCACGTTCACAATATTGAGCTTTGGAACCAGCTTATTTACAAGGTGCCAACAACAAATCCGGGAATGGATTACGGCACTACCGGCCTGGCGAAGGATATACAGAGGCTTTTTGATGAATCGGATGTAATTGAAAAACGAATAATTATAATGTCGGGCGATCGTGCAGGGATCCTCACATTCGGAAATGACATTGATGAAGCGGTAAGCGTTTTGATGGAATATCTCAACCGTAAATAATGGCCAGGATAGGAATTATTGGCGGATCGGGACTGGATAATCCGGAAATTCTGAATTCGCCTGAAGAGAGACATATTAAAACTCCCTATGGTGAACCTTCCTCGCCCCTGCTCATTGGAAAGGTAGAGGGCACAGAAGTAGTGATCCTGGCGAGACATGGCCGGCAGCATACCATAACACCATCGAAAGTGAATAACCGGGCAAATATCTGGTCGCTGAAAGAGGCCGGTTGCACCCACATCATTGCTACCACCGCCTGCGGCAGCCTGAGGGAGGAGATTGGAAGAGGAGATCTGGTAATTCCTGATCAGTTTGTTGATTTCACAAGGCATCGTAACATAACCTTCTTCGACAGTTTTGAGCCGGGTAAGATGAACCATACACCTATGGCAGATCCCTTTGACAAAAACCTCCGTAAGCTTATAATCTCTGTAGCCGGTAAAAATGAAATAGCTTTCCACGAAAGCGGAACCATGATAACCATTGAGGGACCAAGATTTTCCACGAGGGCAGAGTCGAGGATGTTCAGGATGTGGGGGGCAGATATAATAAACATGTCGGTAGCTCCTGAGGTTATTCTTGCGAATGAGCTTGCCATTCCCTACGCGGCCATTGCGATGAGTACTGACTACGATTGCTGGAAGAAGGATGAAGAGCCTGTATCGTGGGAAGCGGTAATAGAAGTATTTAACTCGAATGTTTCGAAGGTATTAAGGTTATTGCTTGAGGTAGTTCCTCTGGTTCATCAGGATTTATAGAGATTTCCTTTCATCTAAACAATCTGTTTTTCAGAAATATTCATATAAATCCATTACATAAAACATGTAACATAAAATATGTAACATAAAATATGAAATCAGGATTTAACATTAATATTGT
>CAIPJU010000807.1 GCA_903865465.1 uncultured Bacteroidota bacterium | reverse complement strand
CCTCGCGATGGACACCCTTGCCCTTGGCTAACGCTTCCTACTGTCAAGGTACGTTTGGGACTTTCACCCTAAAGTCATCGCCCATGCCGGGCGCACATAAAAAAAGGGAGCCGAAAAGCTCCCTTTTTATTTCCGTTTTATATGACTATTAAATTCTCTTGTAATACATCAGAAGGAAAGAAAATAACGGGAAAAAAGTTATTCCCGCAAGCCGGTTGAGTACCGATTCGAACATGAAGAATATAAACATCATTATTACAAATAAAAATAAAAAAAGGTTCTTTTCAGCTATTGCTGCATAAATCAGGAAACCGAGCAGGGAGATGAAGATGACAAAACCTGTTATCCCATTCTCAAGCAGAATTTCCAGGAACTGGTTATGTGCATTCAGATCCTCATAATATCCTTCAGTATAACCTCTTCTGATAAACTCTTTTTTCAGATCCCTTGAGGCATTTCCAGTGCCAACACCGACAAGCATATTCTGCTTTATCACCCCAATGGCCGATTTCCAGATTGTATACCTTGAATCCTTATTTAAAGTGCCACTTAATCCAGTTGAGGATATATCTTCCAATGAATATTTTAATCTGTCATTGGTTTTAATAAGAACCACTCCTCCCGAGAGGACAACCGCCACTATTAAAATTATTATGAACTTTGAAAACCTCTTGTAAAACCTTGCTGTAAAATAGAAAGGCAGAATAATAAAAGCAGCCAGCACTCCTGCCCTGGAAGAGAGCAGATAAATAACAATGGTAAAAAACAGAAAACCACATAGCCATAAATATCTTCTTATTAACGACAATGAGGTATCGAGATAAGATTCAAAAGAAATAATGACTGATAATAAAACATACATTGCCAGGTAAGTTGGGTGAACGGCGTCCGAAAGCCTGGCACCCATAAAGAAGCTTTCATAGGTGTACAATTCATGATAAGCATTAAAGACCAATTTGCCATCTTTAAATATCAGTGAGTTGTGAAGGGCATTTCCAAAACAATATAGCAGATAGAAGAAAATGCTGATTGCGAAAATCTTTAATATCAGAGTGATATTGTTTTTTATTTTAAAACCCGGACTAAATAATACCAGAGGAAAAAGAAACATTGAAAGCCTCTTGAAAATTCTCTCAAAACCATCTTTAAAAGAGTCTGCCAGTATTAATTCCCCTGTCTGCCAGAGAAGCAGAACCATAAATAGCAAAAAAAGTACAAAGTGCTTATTATTTAGATTTGTATCATCCCTGCTCCCAATGCCGTTCTGCAAAATCCAGAATAAGCCCCATAAAATCATGAAAGGCGGCAGCCAGTGAATGTAGAGTGCAAGAATTGTAATGCAGGATACAGCTGCAAAAAATGTTAATTCACCCCGCAATGACAGCTCTCGTAACCTCATAAATAAATCTTACATTTTAAATAACTGCATCCAAAATCCGGTGCAATTTCCATCTATATTAAAACAATAATGAAATACTCCCCGGCTGATTAATCGGGATACTTTTCAAATATATAATCATCAGGATCGAACTTTTCTGAAGCCAGTACCATAAGTATTGCATCCTCTGAAAAAGCATACATCTTATGCCAGTCAGATGGCTGGAGAAGAACACATTTCGATGGCTTATCAAGATGAAATACAGCCTCATTCAATCCATCATTGTTATAAATCCTGCACTCACCTATTATACAAACCGCAGCCTGAATTGTTCTGTGATGACGATGACCGCCTCGTTCAGAACTATCAACGCCATAAATATAAAAAACTCGCTGAATTGCAAAGGGGAGAACATCTTCAATAACGGTAAGATTGCCCCTTTTGTCAGTATGGGTTTCAAGATCAATGATTTCTGCCATTAATAACTAATTTTCATAACATTATACCTGAATATCTTCTTAAGAATGGCCTTTAGTATGTTTTTTATACCCCAAATTTTCATTTTCGTAATAATAGTGTTATACCCTTGGTAACTATCAGCAAGACTCTTTTCAAAATTTGCGAAATCAATAAGATATTTTGAATAGAAAATCCTCCTGACATTTTCAGGAATAACATACCAGCCGATATCAAAAGATCCATCACCAATCATTTTGACATATTGAAAATGGAAATAGACAATTTTATTCAGGATTTCTGATTTCCTGTATTTTCCCTTGATCACATCATCATTGTTCGAGAATGAATAATCGGTTACATTCCATGGTGCGATACCGCCTCCGCGATTCTCCATAATATGAACATTATCATATATATCGGGCCACGCATCGAGATATTTTTGATCGCCGAATTTTCCATCTTCATAACGAGCATAACACCATTCATTGCACTGCTCCCTCCAGCGATCGAGAACTTTCAGGCTGCTCGCTTCATTTTTGAAAGTCATAAACTGCACACAAAAACGGCCTGCTCTCTTCTCTTCATAAAGTCGTGGCAAAGATGAAAACCTGTGACCGGTGATTAGGACATTTTTATTTCTTTCATCCAATTCATGAACCAGTATGGCAGGATCAGAATAGAAACAAAGATCAGAATCTATATATGTGCAGGCATCAACATTATATCGATCCATAACGTATTTAATAACCGATGGTGTACATGTCCAGCAATACTCAGCCTTACTTCTTTCTCTCTTCAGGCTCTTCAGTTCATCAGATTCGAATTCCTCCGAAGAGATCACAGTCACATTTTTAAGGCACAGGTCATTAAGCACTTTAAATGTCAGATCATCAAATGCAAAGACAAAGAGATGAAAGGCCGATGAATACATCATAAGTGATTCATGTAAAATCAAACCCCGGCTCAGATAATATGAGTCGAATAAGGTACAGTAGTTATTCATCCTCTTTGTATAACAAAAAATTCCGGCTTTTTGTATTTTACTTCCTGTTAATCTTAAAACCTTCCTGCAGACCCTTGCCTCTCATAACTATATTCTCCAGCTCATAGGGAACACAGGGAATATCTGCATTGAAGCAACCCACATCATTAACCGGTACCCTGTATTTAAAGCCTGAAAAATATTCGTTTGTTTCAGGGGTTTCAAAGGAGTCAGGCACAACCCAGCGTGATGGTTTCATTAATGTTCCAACAGGCGACATTATTCGTCTGCCAGCAACAATAATCAGAAAACAAAAAAGGGCAAGCCTAACGTATTTAAAGATATCAGCGTGAAAGATGCTTCCTGCAATACCGGTCAAATACGAGAAGGTAAGTGCGAATCCAAGAAACAGAAAACCATAGGAAAACCGAGGATCAGGTGCCATCATAATCCAAAAGAGCAGGTTCAGCAATATTATAAGATGGACTGATAGGAAGAAATAATCTTTCCTGAGGAGCATATAAAATAAGTTAAATAAACCAAAAAAGTTAACAATAAGCAGCAGTTTCTTGTTGGAATTCAACTCTTTGAACCATACAGGGATCCATTCAGAGTATTTCTGGCTGTTAACCTCAGTTGGAGGAATTGAACCGACTCTTGCCCATCGTTCAATCTCCATTTTCATGTCGGCAACATCATTTACAGGAATCTTCCAGTCAGGGTTGAAAAAATCAGCTGACGGATAGGGATAAACAAGGTAACCTGACAGAAAATAATTCCTTACCAGGAAAGGGGTAAGAGTCAGGAAAGCAACACAAACTGAAACTATCAGCGATCTTACCATCATTTTTCTGAAGGTAAAAAGAAGAATTAAGACCAGGAACAAAGAACTTAACTTGAAGGATAGGGTACAGAAGACAACCAAATTAAGAAGAAGAAGT
>CAIPJU010000806.1 GCA_903865465.1 uncultured Bacteroidota bacterium | reverse complement strand
TGCTGAGGCCTGCCTTGCTTATCATATACTCGAGTTCGACTGCTGAAAATGCCTTGACATGAAGCGATGGCCGGTGTTCCTTGATCTTTTTAACGAGAGCTCCCCAGTAATGCAGGTCATATTCAGGATGAACTCCACCGACTATATGCACTTCAGTAACATTCTTATTATCAAACCTTTTTACAATGTCCAGCATTTCACTATGGCTGTATTCCCAGCTTTCAGGATCGTCTTCCTGTTTGTGATAGGAGCAAAAACGACAGTTGTAAATGCATTTGTTTGTTGGTTCTATATGGAAATTCCTGTTGAAGAAAGCAAAATTCCCGTTATGCCTTCTTCTGGCAATTCCTGAAAGAAGTGCAAGCAGCGGAAGATCAGCTTTTTTGAAAAGAGTGAGCCCTTCGACTGATGTAAGACGTTCATTCGATTCAACTTTTCCGGCAATGAGCTGAAGGTCCTTGTCACTTATATAATTCAATAATTCCGTCATCGATTTTAAAATTTAAGGCAGCAAAGTTAACAATATTCTAAAAATGAACTTGCTATTTATCACTTGCAGAGAACATCTGTATTGGTTTGAATGAGGTGACTCCGTTCGTATTAGCCTCATTCAGTATAACCTGACTCAGTCGGGTAGTATATATCAATAAAAAAAGTGCCTTTCGGAAAAGGCACTTTCGAATATATCCTGAAATATAATTTTTATGATTTTAACTTAAGCTCAGAAGATACTGTAAGTCTTTTTCTCCCTTTTGCCCTGCGGGCTGCAAGAACTCTTCTTCCGTTAGGAGTCGACATCCTTTCCCTGAAACCGTGCTTGTTAGTTCTCTTCTTTCTTGATGGCTGGTATGTCCTTTTCATCTTTCAATATATTTTTTGACAGTGTTCTGTTTTGAGACTGCAAATGTAGTACTTTTTTGAAATATAAAAACCCCAATAGATTTTTTTTTAAAAAAAATCAAACAGGCAGATATACAATCCTTTTGGTTTCAAAGAAAGGTTCTGTGAAAAACTCATTTATATTCCATATCGTCACCCTTTGGCGGAATTTTGAAAGTTCCTCCTTAAGATCGCCTCCCTTCAGGCATATAATTCCGTTTCTTAAATTATTTTCATCCCCCTTTTTTATGTTTTTGGAAATAAGAGTGACAAATCGGGGAAAATCTGTTACAGCCCTGCTGACAACAAAGTCGTATCTCCCCTTTTCTTCTTCGGCTCTTTTTCGGAGAGCAATTACATTATGAAGCGAAAGCTCTTCTTTAACAGCAGAAACTACTTTTATCTTCTTTTCAATCGAATCAAGAAGAGTGAACTCTGTTTCGGGAAATATGATGGCCAGGGGAATTCCAGGAAAGCCACCACCAGTTCCAACATCAAGCACTCTTGTTCCTGGGACGAAATCAATGATTCTGGCTAAAGAGAGGGAATGAAGGAGATGATGAATTTCAAAGTTTTCCATATCCTTCCGAGAAATGACGTTAATCATGCTGTTCCATATTTCATATACGGACTTCAGACGTGAAAGTTTTTCTTTCTGAATCTCACCGAGATGTGGGAAGTAGTTGTTAATCGCTTCTGACACTATAGGTTGCCTGTTTTTTTAAAAATATCATAGAGCAGGTTTTTTGCACGATAGAGCTGAACCTTAACGGTCCCTATCGGAAGTTTGAGCTCCGCTGCAATCTCTTCGTAGGAGTATTCTTTGTAATATCTTAATTCGATGAGAGTTTTATAAGGTGGCTTAAGCTGGTTTAATACATCTTTCAGAACCGCAATTTTTTGATCATTAATCAGAATCTCTTCAGGGTCGGGAAGATCGGACTGGATGTTTGATGCAGGATTTTCATTTTCCTGAATATGATCTAATGGTGGCGGGGCAAGTTGTTTCTTCCTTATGAAATCGACACAATTGTTTGTGGCTATCTTAAATAGCCAGGTGCTGAAGGCGAATTTAGGAGAGTAGGAGTCAAGGTTCCCGAAGGCCTTTCCAAAAGCCTCAATCGTCAGATCTTCAGCGTCCGATGGATTACTGACCATCTTAAGAAGCATGTAATAAATTGAATCTTTATAACGGTTCATGAGAGTGGCAAATGCCTTTTCCTGCCCATTTTTTGCCAATTCTACAAGCACAAGATCGCTTTTTGCCTTAACCGATAAGCCACTGCCTACTTCCATAAGTCCATCCCCGACTTCTTTTTTGTCCTTCCAAGGTAGAGCATTCCGTTGATAAATGGAGAAAAAATATCAAAAAATGGAGTAAAAAATATTAATCCGGGTTCTTTTAGCTTTTTCTGAACCAACGCAAATACAACTATCTGAATTACTAGTCTTAATCCGAAAATTCCCAGGTAAAATGGAAGCAGAAACCTGCTGAAACATAACACAATGAATGTTGTGTAGAAGAGGATCCTCGTAAAGGGTTCCAGGGTCAGCAGGATCTTATGTCCCATTTTATAATAAGGTGCAGTAGAAAGATGCCTTTTTTTCTGGATAACCCACTTTTCCCATGCCGGAGCCGGCAGCGACCGGGTAAATGATTCTTCCCGAAACTCAACTCTGGTTGACTTACCTTTTGCATTGGCATTCACAAAGAGGTCATCGTCACCTGAAACAAGATGGTTGTGAGATCCGAAACCCTTCTTATCAAAAAAGAGTGAACGGCGGTAGACAAGATTACGGCCAACTCCCATATATGGTAATTTCCGAATTGCCATCCCCAGGTATTGCATTGCAATGGTCTGAGCATCATATCTTATGTACTTGTTCAGTAGTCCTTTGCCAGGGAAATAGCCTCCATACCCGATTACAAAGTCAGAATTGTCGTCAAACTGAGAAACCATAGTTTCGATCCACTTATTGGAAACCGCTTTACAGTCAGCATCAGTGAAAAGAAGAATTTCATTTTTCGCAGCCTTAATTCCGATAAACTGGGCGAACTTCTTGTAATGAGTAAATTTAGGATCCTTAAATACAGTAGAAACTTTTAAATGAGGATACTTTTTAAGGTATCTTCCAAGAACTTCAAATGAATTGTCTTCTGAACAGT
>CAIPJU010000805.1 GCA_903865465.1 uncultured Bacteroidota bacterium | reverse complement strand
GTTCCAAAGATTGAGGAGAATCAGGAACTGCTTGTAGTTCAGGGCCTTATTACCGATCAGAATGAATCTTATAAGGTGAAGGTCTCAAGGTCTTCTCCAGTATGGACTACAAATACTCCGACCCCTGTAAGCGGATGCTTTGTGAGAATAAAGGATGATCTCGGTAACCTCTATATATTCAGCGAGGGTGAGCCAGGAGTATACCATAGTGATTCGACCCGTTTCAGGGGAGGTATCGGAGGAACTTATACCCTTACTATAAGTGCGGGCGAGGGACCCACAACTCTTACTTATGAGTCCGAGCAGGTTAAAATGGGACCTGTACCCCCAATTGATACTATTACCTGGGCAAAGTCGGTTGTTGAAGAGCCGGTGAATAACTTCGGGGGAATTAATGGATGCAATATCTACCTAGACACTCATGATCCTGAAAACAACTGCAAATTTTACAGATGGGATTTTGATGAGACATGGGTACTCAGGCTTCTCTTTCCGGTTCCGAACCAGACATGCTGGATATCGGCCAGATCAAATAATATTCTTGTTGCCTCCACAGCCTCCCTGGGTGAAGACTTTATAAAGCACCTGCCTGTGACTTATATTTCAAATATTACTGACCGGCTTCAGAGAGAATACAGCATCAAGGTGAACCAGTATTCAGTATCAGAGGATGAGTACACCTACTGGAAAAGCTATCAGAACCTCACGGTTCAGACAGGAGGACTCTACGATGTAGTTCCCTCATCTGTGCCTGGAAATATGCATTCCCTCGATAGTCCTGAAGAGAAGGTTCTTGGCTATTTCAGCGTTTCGGCAAAAAAGTCAAAAAGGATCTTCATTAAAGATGATTTCAGAGGAATTATATACAGGTATGGCGATTGTGCCAGGGATACAGTGTGGGGAGAGGGCCCTATCCCCGGAGAAGGATTATTAGTCTGGGTCTTGTACGATGATCCTCCGACATTCGGTTCACTCAGGAGGAGAATACTGACCGACAAAAGGGGATGTGCCGATTGCACAGTTAGAGGTAGCAACATAAAACCAAGTTTCTGGCATGATTGAAAATAGAAAACAGAATATTCGATTCATTGTTCTGACAATCAGATTGTTAGTTACTGTTTTTCTGATTGCTTGTTTTGTTACGTTGCAAAATGCTAACGGACAGTCGATTGATACAATACCCGGCTTTATAAAGCAAAAATTCATTAAGTTTACCGAAGCTGTACCCCGCGAAGAAGTTTATCTGAATACCGACAGGGAGGATTATGTTGCCGGCGAGGATTTGTGGTTTAATACCTCAGTGGTTGACAGGAAGAGTATGAAACCATCAATAAACAGCAGGATAGTCTATGTCGAGTTGCTTAATCCTCAAAACAGGCCGGTTGCACAAAAAAGAATACTTCTTGAAAATGGAACCGGTCCTGGTCAGTTTATTCTTGCCGATACTTTAAGTTCAGGCACCTATACTATCAGAGCTTATACGAACTGGATGAAGAACTTTCTTCCATATAATTGCTTTATGAAGGATATTTCTGTATATAATTCATTAAGCGACAAACCATTCAGGCGAAAGGTGACCGATAGAAAATCCAAAGAAAAAACTTTTAATATTGCTCTCAGTAATGATG
>CAIPJU010000804.1 GCA_903865465.1 uncultured Bacteroidota bacterium | reverse complement strand
GGAAAGCTGTTACCTTTCTCGAGGATTCCTGTAATGACCAAGGCCTGCTATAAGAAAAACATGGATTCTACTTTTGTCATAAATAATCTTTTTGGAAACTGGGAATAGGATATTCAGATTTTTAAGCCCGGGGGACAAAGTTATTATCCGCTGACGGAATATAAACTATCCCTTAAACCCGATACGATTAACAACTTCGAAATATCCTACTGAGCCAGGGTCTTCAGTGACTCATTTGCCGCAGTACGGATAAATCCACGTTTAGAATGAATTTAAATAAACAAGCCTGAATCAGCCTGGGTCTGCGTCGTCACCTAATATTGCTGTTTATAAACTCAGGGAAAATAGCAGCTCTTAACAGGGGAGGAGGTAAAATATGCTATCTTTAATCCGGAATGGGTCTTATAATATCATTTTAGGTGTGAATTCACCAGGTCAATAGCTGTGGTATAAGGTGAAATTTGACTTTTTGGACCGGCTTGATCTGATTTTACATTCCTTTTTGATGCGGCAGGGGAGGATAATCTGTTGGGGAAAAATTATTTATTAGGAGGAGAAAGTAATGAGAAAAGTAATGAAAGATTTAATCAGGATAGCAAAGACAGCTCTGATTTTTATGTTGTTGAATTTAATTACATCATGCCATAAGACAGATAATGATAATCCATTTGGGTCAGGTATTAATCCTTTTACTAACGGGGGGAAGGAGCGGAATATGATTGTCGTCATCAGTGATCTTCACCTGGGCGCTGACCTGGCATATTCAGAGTGTAATAAAAACCTCGGAGCCCTCGAAAAGTTTCTTGATAAGATACGAACTGCCCCTGATATTAAAGAACTGGTTATTGCCGGGGACCTGCTCGATGAATGGTTTGTTCCTGCAACAGTTGACACATATAAGGGCAAAGACCAACGTGATTTTGTATTGCGTATAGCTGAAACCAACAAAGGAGTCATTACCGCCTTCAATAATATTATAAAAGACGGAAAGATAAAAGTCACATACGTGCCCGGAAACCATGATCTGACAATAACTCCTGAGAATGTCAGTGCGGTTCTTCCCGGTGTAAATCAGGTACGCGACGCCCAACTTGGTTTAGGGACCTACACTCCTGCAGACAATCCCCTGATTGCTATTGAACATGGTCATCGCTATAATTTCTTTTGCGCTCCCGATCCTGTTTCAAATCAGGATATTGCACCTGGAACAATAATGCCTCCGGGCTACTTTTTTACGAGAATAGGCGCACTTCATGTAATTCAGAAACTTCCTCCTGCTGGTGATACCTTGCGCCTTGTTACTGCAAACTCATCAGAAAGTGAAAGCCAGAATCTTCTGTTCGTATATTGGAAAGTATGGCAATGGGCTGTTAATTTTCTGACTATCACCAATAAGTTTGATGAGAAGATTATTGTAACGAATGTTAATGGTTTCACAGGTAATTATTCTGTCAATGATATTCTTCCTTATCAGTCAACTCCCGGAGGAGTGATAGATCTGGATATATCAAAAGGAATTCAGGATAACTGGGAGCAGAGAGAGATACTCAATAATGTTGCTGTTAAAATTCCGACAGCTCAGGCAATCGCCAACTCCGCCTCAGGACCGGGAACTGATGACCAGGCAAAGACACAATATTTTCTGAATCCTAATTCCGACAAGAGAATTGTCATCTTCGGTCATACCCATATGGCAATGATCAGCTCGTCGGACAACTATAAAGGTCAAAAATCAATTTATGCCAACTCAGGAACATGGATTGACAGTAAACAAAGCGGTGCAACAAGGAATTTTCTTGTCATTACCCCTCAGAGTTCCGATGAGTCTACCTTCACCCTTGTAAAACTATACAACTATGAAGATGAGGTTGTAACGAAAATGGCACAGGACTCATTGCGCTATTGATCCTTCGTAAATGATGATTTATTTGATTGAAGAGGGACTCTGTTTATCTTGTTAACTTATTATTTATCAGAGGTTCTATAACTGTCCTGACACAATGAAAAGCCAGAGATGGACAGAGATTTCGATAACTTAAATTGAGACTCCTAAGACTACCATAATCCTTTTGAACTTTTTTGTTTGAAATTATCACTCTGGCAGATTGCTAGACCATAAAGTGCCTGGAGAGGTGTAAAGGTCGTATAAGTCAGATCAACTGATCATTGCCTCTGCAGACTTCGATATAAAAGCAACAGCTATGGG
>CAIPJU010000803.1 GCA_903865465.1 uncultured Bacteroidota bacterium | reverse complement strand
CCCTTCAATGGGTGAAGTATAACCAGGATGAATTGCTTCTTTTGCCAATTTGTATAAATAATATTCCATTTTGTATATATAAAACGATTGAAATGGACTTTATCTTTGATTTAATATTTTCCATTACACTTAACTAAACCTTATAAAACCAATACGATGGGTAGAAGTAATTTAAAAAAGCTGATAATCATCGCCATTATCCCCTTGTTGTTGTTTGGTCTTATCACCCTGACCTTTACACGGTGCAAGACTCCCTCAACAGGGAAAGAGGTAAAGCTGGAAGACGGATTTCTGAATCCTCCCGACAGCGCCAGGCCACGAGTATGGTGGCACTGGATGAACGGGAATATTACGAAGGAAGGTATCAGGGCCGATCTTGAATGGATGCACAGGGTGGGCATTGCAGGATTTCAGAATTTCGATGCGGCTCTTATGACACCTAAAATTGTTGATAAGCGCCTCGTTTATATGACACCTGAATGGAAGGACGCCTTCAGTTTTACAACAAAACTTGCCGATTCCTTAGGTCTGGAGATGGCTATTGCCGGTTCTCCCGGATGGAGCGAGAGCGGAGGTCCATGGGTGAAACCTGAAGATGCAATGAAAAAGCTGGCCTGGAGCGAAGTTCAAATCGAAGGAGGAAAGCCCTTTAAAGGGATTCTTCCAAAACCACCTGCCGAAACAGGCCCGTTTCAGGATCTGACATTAAAGGAAGCATTCTCCCTTACAGGAGCTAAAGAAGCCGCCCCTGCAGAATTTTATGCCGATGCGGCAGTAGTGGCTTATCGTCTTCCCGATGCAGATATATCTCTGGCCGAATTACATCCAAAAGTGACTTCGAGCGGGGGTAAATTCAACCTGGCTCAATTAACTGATGGGAATCTTACTGCATCATCTTTATTGCCATATACAAAGCCCGGTGAAAATGGCTGGATACAATTTGAGTTTCCAAAGGCCGAAACCATGTCGGCACTTACAATAGTCGGAGGTGGTTACGGAGGCATGTTTGGCTTCGGGGCTGATCCCAATAACCGGGCACTCGAAGCAAGTGACGACGGAAAGGTATTCAAAAAAATTATTGATATAAGGCCAGGAGGTGTAGAAGAAAATACTCTCTCCTTCGAAGCGGTTACTGCCAGATATTTCAGGTTTACCTGGAAAACACCAATTCCGCAACCTGCTTTCAACCTGGGAGAAGCATTCGGTTTTGATGCCGGGGCGATGCCAAAAGCGCCTCAGGGTACACAAATCGCGGAACTTGTTCTCTACAGCACCGGCAGGGTGAACCGTTTTGAGGAGAAGGCTGCCTTCTCGGCTGCAACAGACCTCTTTAATGCTGCAACCCCTCCGGTCACAGCGGGTGGAGCAATTCAAAAGTCAGATGTTGTTGACCTTACGTCCGTGATGAATGCTGATGGCTCGCTTGAATGGACTCCTCCAACAGGAAGATGGATAGTTCTCCGTATGGGTTATTCACTCACAGGCCATAAGAATAGCCCCGCATCGCCGGAAGCTACAGGACTTGAAGTTGATAAACTAAACGCAGAGCATGTTAAAGCCTATTTTACTAATTATCTCGATCAGTATAAGGATGCCACCGGAGGACTAATGGGTAAGAGAGGCTTGAAATTCATGATCACCGACAGCTGGGAGGCCGGCACTCAGAACTGGACCGATAATATGAGGGCTGAGTTTTCCAAAAGACGCGGATATGAAATGACTCCATGGATTCCTGTTCTTACAGGTCATATAGTCGGGAGCTCGGAGGCTAGCGATAAATTCCTCTGGGACTTCCGAAGAACCCTTTCTGACCTTGTGGCAGAAAACCACTATGACCAGCTTACTGATATCCTTAAAGAGAGAGGCATGGCAAGATATTCGGAGTCGCATGAGAGCGGACGCGCCTTCATTGGCGATGGCATGGAGGCCAAAAGGAGAGCGGCAGTACCAATGAGTGCAACATGGACCCCTGGCGGACTTACTCCCGGAAATGAAGTTAGTCCTGGCTATAGAGCCGACGTAAGGGAATCTGCATCTACGGCCCACCTCTATGGCCAGCATTTTGTAGCTGCCGAATCGATGACTGCAATCGGGTCCGCCTGGGCCTGGTCGCCTGAATTGTTGAAGCCGACAGCTGATATGGAACTGGCCAATGGCCTGAACCGTTTTGTAATCCATTGCTCTGTTCACCAGCCTGTTAATGATAAAATCCCCGGACTTGGCCTTGGCCCTTTCGGTCAGTGGTTTACACGTCATGAAACATGGGCGGAGCAGGCAGGTGCCTGGACAACCTATCTGGCACGAAACTGCTACATGCTTCAACAGGGAAAATTCATTGCAGATATTATCTACTTTTATGGTGAGGATAACAATATCACCAGCCTCTTCGGACAGAAACTGCCTGAGATTCCTGAAGGTTATAATTATGACTTTGTAAATGCTGATGCACTGGTTCATCTTCTTGCAGCTTCAAATGGTAATATCACTACCCCCGGGGGAATGAATTACCGGGTTTTGGCGCTCGATCCGAATAGTCAGCAGATGACTCTGCCCGTTCTCAAAAAGATCCGCGATCTTGTTAAGGGAGGAGCAGTTGTTACCGGGACTAAACCGGAGATGACTCCAAGTCTTAGCGACGACCCTTCTGAATTTCAGTCAATAGTGAAGGAACTATGGGCAACTGAGAAGGGGGATACCAAAGTAGGGGAAGGCAGAGTATTTTCAGGTCAGACCCTGGCTGAAGTAATTACTGCACTGAAGATTACTCCCGATTTTTCATATTCAAAACCGCAAGCCTCTACAAATCTGTTATTTGTTCACAGGAAGGTCGGCAACACAGACATCTATTGGGTAAACAGCAGGAATAACAGCGCTCAGGACCTTGATGCTGCCTTCAGGGTTGATGGTAAGAGAGCTGAGGTCTGGCATCCGGAGACAGGAAAGATTGAAACAGTTTCATATAAAATTGCAGGAGGAATTACTACTGTGCCACTTCATCTCGAAGCTAATGATGCGGTATTTGTAGTTCTGCGCGATAAAGCAGAAGGTACTTTAAAAGTTATCTCAGCTCCTGCTGAGAAGGAACTTTCTACTGTCAGTGGTCCATGGAATCTGAGTTTTCAGCCCAATCGCGGTGCTCCTGAGAAAATTTCACTTGAGACACTGACAGCCTGGAATGAAAACTCCGACCCTGGTGTTAAATACTTTTCAGGTACAGGGACTTATTCAAATACTATCAATGTTCCGACAGATTGGATTAAGCAGGGAAATAAGATATTGCTTGATCTTGGAAACGTAAAAAACCTGGCAGAAGTTTTTGTTAATGGCAAATCACTTGGCGTTATCTGGAAAACACCATTCAGGGTAAATATAACTGAGGCTTTGAAGCAGGGAGAGAACAAACTTGAAATTAAAGTTACTAACCTTTGGGTAAACAGACTTATTGGAGATGCCCAACCTGGTGTAAAACAAAAGATAACTTATACCACGATGCCATTCTACAGGGCCAATTCACCACTTAAACCATCGGGATTGATGGGGCCGGTACGAATTGTGTCGAGCGGGCAGAAAGGATTATGAGCTGTGGGTATTGATTTTTAAATACTCAGTATGTTTTAAAATGACTGCCCGCGAGAAGAAAATTTGAAAGGGCAGTCATATTTTGTTTTACGGAAAATAACAACAACTATCATGTCACGACTTTTATCTCTGATCATTCTTTTGCTTCTTATTTCTGGCTTCACTGAGGCCAAAATTGCACCAAGGCATCTGCGCTGCGAATATCTCGATAATCCTCAGGTCATTGATGTTGTAAAACCCCGTCTCTCCTGGGTGAATTGTGCAGGAGAAGGCGAACGAGGCCAGTACCAGACCGCCTGGGAAATCCGTGTAGCAGGTACCCGGGATAATTTGATGAAGGGTTCATCCGATTTATGGAAGAGTGGGAAGGTTAATTCAGATCAGTCCTTTAATGTCAGGTATTCGGGAAAAGCTCTGTCGTCACGGCAGGATTGCTGGTGGCAGGTGAGAACCTGGGATAAACATGGAAAGGTATCAGAGTGGAGCGAAGCTGCCTCCTGGAGCATGGGTCTCTTAAATGAAAGGGAGTGGAAAGCTCAGTGGATAGGAGCCCCCTGGCAGGGAGAGGAACCATTACCTAAACCTGTCGGGCAGAGTTCAGGAAATTCATCTGATAAAAAGGATATTCCCCCACCGGCCCCATTATTGCGGAAATCTTTTAACATTAACAGGGAGATTGCATCAGCAAAAGCATATGTTACCGGCCTTGGTTATTTCGAGCTTTATGTAAATGGAACCAAGATCAGTGACGATGTCCTGGTCCCTAATCTGACAGCCTATGGAAAACGCCCCGGACTCGAAAACAACTATATCTCCCTTAAGGATAATTTCAGGGAATACAGGGTAATGTATCTTGCCTATGATATAAGCGACAAAATAAAAAAAGGTGAAAATGTAATTGGTGCAATTCTGGGAAATGGCTTCTATAATGCACCAATAAACTGGACTCAGTCCTACGGATCCCCGCGCTTTATTGGACAGATTTATATAACTTACAAGGATGGCAAAGAAGAAGTTATATTCAGCGACCAGAGCTGGAAAGCTTCAAATAGTCCGATTGTAACTGATCTGGTATATGGTGGCGAACATTATGATGCAAGGTTGGAACAGCAGGGTTGGTCAAGCCT
>CAIPJU010000802.1 GCA_903865465.1 uncultured Bacteroidota bacterium | reverse complement strand
GATATATTCAGGGATCAGGCTGATGAGATCTATGAAGAGATGACCCGACTGAAGGAATCTAAAAACTACGAAGCTCTCGGATTGCTTGCCCATAAGGCGAAATCGTCGGTTGCTATTATGGGGATTAATGACCTTGCATTAATGCTTAAGGAATTTGAGCTGAAAGCCAGAAACAGTATTGAAATCGATCATTATCAATCATATATTGTTCAATTCAGGAACGAAATTGACGAAGCATTGATTGAGCTGGAGGATCTGATTGTAAAAATGTCCGGAATACAGGATGATAAAAACTGAAGAGAAGAACAGAATTGAGATTGTTAGTTTCTCAGAAAAAAATATTAACGCTCTGGTTGCAGACAAAATCAGGGAGGAAATTAATAAAGTAATCAGCAATTCAAATCCCAGGATAATAGTTGATCTTCATGGTGTCGAATATATCGACAGCACAGGCTTCGGCAGCTTTCTGTCGTTAATGAAAGCTGCAAAAAACAGCTACGGAGTTCTTAAATTTGCGGCTCCTGAGCCGGCTGTCATAGAGCTTATTGACAAGCTGAACCTCCGGAGTGTGTTCGAGGTCTTTGAAGACATTGAATCGTGCATTAAATCATTCAGCAATAATGAGTAAAATATTATGGAAGCCGGGAACGATGATCTACCCATTACCTGCTGTAATGGTTAGTTGCGGTGCAGTGCCTGAAGAGTTTAACATTATAACCGTTTCATGGACCGGTACTATCTGCACTGATCCGGCGATGTGTTATATCTCGGTGAGACCCGAAAGGCATTCATATGGAATAATAAGGAGAAATGGCGGATATGTAATTAACCTAACCACGGCAAAGCTGGCCTTTGCGACTGACTGGTGCGGTGTAAAATCGGGAAAAGAATTCGACAAGTTCTCAAAAATGGGTCTGACCCCGATCATGGCAACAAAGGTAAAGGCTCCCCTTATTGCAGAATCTCCTGTTAGTATAGAGTGCCAGGTGACAGAAATAAAGGAGCTCGGATCGCACCACATGTTTATATCAGAGGTGGTGGCAGTACAGGCAGAGGAAAAATATTTCGATCAGAATACAGGGCAGTTCAGACTGATAGATGCCGGGCCAATCTCCTATTTACATGGAAAGTATTATGAAACGGGAGGTCTCATTGGAAAATTCGGATTTTCAGTTCAGAAAAAAAAGAAGAACTAAACAGGTGCTCAATTTATTAGACTTTCAAAATTAAAGTAAAGTTTTATTGAGAAATCTCGCTCCAAATTGCTAAATTCATATCCTGAAGACGGGAATATTAATCATATAAGCCATGAGTGAAAAGATTCTGGAAACACTTATGCAATTGTTTGCAATAATAGCAAAGCCCCAGCCTGATGACGGCAAGCGGGAAGGTATTGTTGCTACTTTCCTGGGAAGGCTGCTCAACCAGGAACTCGTGCAGAAGTATCTTTCCATTTATGAAAAGTCATTTGAAGAGGCCAGGAATAAGCTTGAAAAAAGAGGTCCGGAGCGCAGGGAAGGTGCCATTGCCATAAGAATCAGAAAGCTGTGCAATGAGATCAATGAACAGGGGCAACTCGATCATGAACAGAGGATAGTAGTTGTTATTCAGGTACTTGAATTCTGCAGGTCAGAGGGTCAGAAAATAAGTGACATGGAGTCAGGTTTTATTCGGACGCTTGCTGAAGGGCTGAATATCGACAAGGAGGAATATGACCATATTGAAATGTTTGTACTTAATTCGTTCTCTGACATACCGAAAACGAATAACGTACTTGTAATTAACAGTATAGAATCATTTAATGCAGGCGAAGCCAAACACCTTTTCAAGGATCTCCTGAAGTGTCAGATATGGATACTATTCATCCCCTCGGTTAAAATATATTTTGTCAGGTTTAGCGGAGCCGGAGAACTAATTATGAACAGTCAGCTTCTCATCGAAGACAAGATTTATCCCTTCAGTCAGGGATCGTCAATAAAGGCAAATATCATAAGTCCTGTTTATTACTGGGATGTAACCATGCAGTTCCTCAAGGAGGAGTTTCAGGAATCAAGAGTGGTATATGAGGTTAATAAGCTCGAATACAGATTCAAAAGCGGGCAGATTGGCATCCACGACATGAGTTTCAGTGAAGAATCAGGAAGAATGGTAGGCATAATGGGTGCCAGCGGAGCCGGAAAATCGACCCTCCTTAGTGTTCTTAACGGAATAAATGAGCCATCAAAAGGTGAGGTCCTTATCAACGGTATCAATATTCATCAGGAAAAATACAAGATCAAAGGACTTATAGGATACGTTTCACAGGATAATCTTCTCATTGAAGAGCTTACTGTATTTGAGAACCTCTTTTACAATGCGAAACTATGTTTTGATAATCTCAATGAAGAGGAAATCACAATTAAAGTAGATACCGTTCTTAAAAACCTCGGTCTATTTGAAATAAGAGACATGAAGGTTGGAAGTCCCCTGAACAAGAAAATAAGCGGAGGTCAGAGGAAGAGACTTAATATATCACTTGAACTTAT
>CAIPJU010000801.1 GCA_903865465.1 uncultured Bacteroidota bacterium | reverse complement strand
GAGGTGAACGGCCAAAATAGCCTGCGATTTGTGATTAAAATGTTAATTTGAATTACAAAATAAAAATAATGACAATTTTGGATCAGCAGTGGATTTAAAATAGTGCTGTTTGTAATATACTATAAAAGAGAACAATATAATATTTTCGCCTATCAAGGAGGATCATTTTCCGCTTGCTTTCGCTTGCCTTAATATGTTAAATATGTCATTTTTGGCTTCCATGAATAATTAAAGTCTACCTTTGGTCAAAATAATTGACACGCAATGAAAGAATTAACGATTGGAAACCTGGTAATTGAAGTACCAATTATTCAGGGTGGGATGGGAGTTGGAATTTCACTTTCTGGACTTGCAGCGGCTGTAGCAAATGAGGGCGGAGCAGGAATTATTTCGAGTGCAGGACTCGGATTACTATATAAAAACTTTTCTGCTGATTATCTCGAGGCAAGTATTCTCGGGTTAAAGGAAGAGATACGCAAAGCCCGTGAAAAGACATTGGGCGTCATTGGAGTAAATGTCATGGTAGCCATGACAAACTTTGCAGATATGATCAGAACCGCTATTTCTGAAAAAGTTGATTTAATTACGGCTGGCGCAGGTCTGCCTCTCGATCTTCCATCATTCCTTAAGAAAGACAGTACAACAAAACTTGTACCTATAGTCTCCTCGGCAAGGGCAGCAAAAATTATATGTGAAAAATGGAAGGCTAATTATAATTATCTTCCCGATGCAATCATTGTTGAAGGACCTAAGGCAGGAGGGCACCTTGGCTTTAAGGAAGAGCAGATTTTTGATCCTGATTATACCATTGAAAAGCTTGTGCCTGAAATAGTAAGTGAACTTAAAAACTTTGAGGAAAAATACGATGTAAAGATTCCGCTTATTGCTGCCGGAGGAATCTATACCGGAAAGGACATCCAAAACATTCTGGAACTTGGGGCTTCAGGTGTCCAGATGGGAACCCGATTTGTTACTACAGAGGAATGCGATGCTTCAAATGCCTTTAAACAGGCCTATATTGATGCAAGCAGCTCAGATATTGAAATTATCAGGAGTCCGGTTGGCATGCCTGGCAGAGCTATTCTCAGCAGCTTTATAACAAAAGTAAGGGAAGGGCGAAAGCAACCGAAAAAATGTCCGTTTAAATGTATTAAGACCTGCGACATATCAAAAAGCCCATATTGTATCATTATTGCTCTTGTAAATGCTCTCAAAGGTAATTTTGACAGTGGCTATGCCTTTGCAGGAGCTATTGCCTTTATGGCAACAATGATTTCGACTGTAAAGGAACTTTTTCAGACTCTTATAAAGGAATACAATAGTCCCGATGCCATTCTCCCTGCTGCAGCAGGTTCAAATGATCTTTCTAAAAGCTGACAAGCCTCAGGTAACCGCATTTGGTTTTTGAAAGTAGAATATTTATTCTGTTCTTTCGGGGTGAGCAGACATTTTTTTTATAAAGCCGAGGCAAAACAGGATGGATTTTTGTATTCTAATAGTCATTTAGGTCTCCGATAAGGAATATATATTATTATTTTGAGGTTAATAATTTCCTGATCTCAGAAGCCAGTGAGTTGAACCTATTTAGTAATCTCAGAATACCTTCAATATTATAAATATCTGCAGCTTTTCTGAGTTCTTCTCCGTATGTTATTACCATTCTGGCATTATGCTCTTTTCCCAGTTCAATGAGCCCGTTGCTAAATTTTCTTATTTCACCCAGAGGCTGCCTTATTTCGAAAGTTCTCCAGATGTCCAGAAAGTCTCTCTCCAATGCTGTGAGAAGTACGCTTATATTCTTAATTTCCTCAATATTATAAAGATCGTTATTTGCATCAGTCAGTGACGTATTTAAGATTTTAAAAGGCAGAATACTCATTAAGGCAGCGTAAAGGTCACTGATTTTAACAGGTTTTATAAGCAAACCAGCAAAATTTGCCTTGAAGATCTTTTCTCTTTGAGCTTTCAGAACCGATGCTGAGTATGCAAGAACAGGTATTTTTTTTGCGACAGGATCACCCTTGATCTTCTCGAGAAGTTCAAAGCCTGTCATTACTGGCATCCTTATATCCGTAATTATCAGATCGGGCAGAAGTTTTAAAGCCATTTCATAACCAATTGCACCGTTTTCGGCCTCATAGGTTTCAAGTTCTGTACTTTTTAATACATCAATCAGATAATCCCTGTTATGCTGTATATCGTCCACAACGAGAATGACCCCCTTTTCAAAAACTACCCTGGATGGATCGATTTGCAATTCTTGTTGTGAAATGTCAAATTCCCTCAGGTAAGCTGTTTCAGGAATCCTTATCGTAAATGTCGACCCTTTTTCAAGTTCCGACTTTAGGGTGATGGTTCCATTCATTAATCCAACAAGTCTCTTACAAATTGCTAGACCAAGCCCTGTGCCACCGAATCTCCTAAAGTTCTGTTCCTGTACAAAAGGTTCAAAAATGGTCTCATGCATCGCATCTGAAATACCAATACCACTGTCCTCAACCTCAATTACCAGATCCAGCACATCCGTTACTTTCCCTTCAGTGTATTCAATTGATCTGGGATTTTCAGTGAATACACTAAGCCTGATAAATCCTTTGAAAGTAAATTTGGCAGCATTCCCGATTAGATTAAAAACTATCTGCCGGAGTCTCGCTTCATCGATACAAATTCCATTAGGTGTACCTGATTCAATATAGAG
>CAIPJU010000800.1 GCA_903865465.1 uncultured Bacteroidota bacterium | reverse complement strand
CGTCTGTTCTTCCGGAGCAATCCATGAACATTTCTCACGAAATTATTAGAATCGCGGTTGATCCTGTTATTGTAGTTATTCCTGCACTGATCGGAACAAAATTTCTTATCCGTACGGCCACGCAGGATGTCACCGCAATCAAGACATTTTCTTTCCACAGCACTAATGTTTTGATAAAGTTACAAAAAATCGTTTACAAACGGTTACAAACGACTATAAATGATTATGAACCGTATGTAATTAATTAGTAACCGAATCAGCTCCCATGGCCGGTGTAAATTTGATATGAATTTAAAACATAAGTCAAACCAAAAAATCAACGCCATGAGCACAATGAAAAACAGGGTCACTCTGATTGGCAACCTTGGTCAGGACCCGGAAGTAAAGACAATCGAAACAGGAAAGAAAGTGGTTCATTTTACGCTTGCCACTCAGGATGGATTCAAAAATGCGGAAGGACAAAAGGTAAGCGAAGCAACCTGGCATAACATCGTTGCCTGGAATGGATTAGCAGATACTGCAGGTAAATTTCTGAAGAAAGGAAGTGAAGTTGCCGTGGAAGGAAGAATTGTCTATCGCAGTTATGAAGACAAGAAAGGTGTTACAAAAAACATAACTGAGATCGTGCTCAACGATATCTGCCTTCTGAGAAACGGAAACCATCATTCGAAAGAAGAAGAGGGACAGGGATGAAATCCTAATAATTGCTATTGTCCGCTGCATTTCTTAACTAAAAGAGGGTGTCTCAAAGGGGCACCCTCTTTTTTATTATTCTCCCCAGTTTAATACCATAAAATAGTTAACATTGCAAAATTTTTAGAAAGGTCTTAAAATGATTGCCTTAATAAACCTGATGAACCCGAAAAAACTTGCCTATATTATTTTGTTTACGATCGTAAACGTGAACGGTTTTGCCCAGGATCCTGTTATCCATGGAAAGCCAATTGCTGAGATTTTCACCGATTTTCATCTACACCCCTATGACACTATCCAGACTTCTGGTTTTGCTTTAAACAGGGCATATCTGGGTTATACTTTTATTCCAGGCAACGATTTCTCATCAACAATAGTTGTCAATGCAGGGATGCCGGAAGAGCTGGCACCTGGTTCAGTGCCCAAGAGATATGCCTACTTCAGGGAAGCATCAGTGGCATATACAAAAGGGAAAATGATACTTAATTTTGGGATGGTCAATACCAGGATCTTCAATTTTCAGCAGGATTTCTGGGGAAAGAGATATCTTGGCCCCGAATTCCAGGCTGCATATGGCTATGGATCTGTGGCTGACCTTGGTGTAGTTATGGATTATCGACTCAATAAGATATTTAAGGTCGATCTCTCACTGCTGAATGGCAAAGGGTATACCAATATTCAATTTGACAACAGCCTGAAGGCAGCAGTGGGAATTACAATTACAACACCACGTAACATTTCAGTCAGATTATATGCAGATATGATGAAACCGGCAGGCATTCTGCAAAACACTCTGGTTGCCTTTGCCGGATTCAGGAATCACCTGTTCAGCTTTGGCGCTGAGACAAGCTTCAAATCTAACCTTGATATGGTAAATGGGCATAACGTATGGGGCACCTCAGCGACCGGTTCTTTATTTCTGAACCATAAGTCAGAAATATTCCTGCGTTACGACTATTCTGCTTCAACACTCGATCCCGAAGCGAAAACTCAGTGGTACAGTATATTAGATGGAACTTATTTAATTGCAGGATATCAGCGTGAAATAAACACAAATGTTAAAGTCGCTATCAATTATCGCAGAACAAATCCCTACAGTCCGGATTTAAAAAATACAAACTCATTATATATCAATGCCAGTTTTAAATTCCGCTGACCCTGGAGGAATTTCACATCGGAGTTGCATCCCTGCCTGACTGCAGAGCCCGCAGATTTGCTTCAACAATTTCAGTTCCCTTCTTCCCGAATAGTTTTTTTACGGCATTTTGCAGGCTCTCATAATCCATATCAATATAAGGAGAAGCAGCGCCAAGAATTACCATGTTTCCTGAACGGGCTGAACCTGATTGTTTTGCAATATTATCTGCATCAATAATCAAGTGATTGGTGATCTTTTTTATTTCTGCAATTATCTCTTCGGCTGAAGGATAATCAGGAATATTTATGAATGGATTGGAGTTGGTAACCAGCCATCCTTTTTCAGATAACCAGGGGAGGTATCTCAGCGATTCCATCGGTTCGACAGAAATAATAAGGTCAGCGAAACCATACGGGATCAGATCAGAAGATATTGGCTTGTCCGAAATCCTGAGATGAGATTGTACGTCGCCTCCCCTCTGGCTCATTCCATGTACTTCAGACTGCTTGAGAAAAAGACCGTTCTCAACTGCAGCAAGTCCGATGGCTGCTGCAATGGAGAGAATGCCCTGTCCTCCAACACCCGATAATATTATGTCATTTTTCATAATAGTCTCTTTTTTATTTATTTGCAGCTTCGTTTCTCTTCCTGCGCGAGGCAGTCTGAATGCATTCCCTCTGGGCGATTATGACAGAAACACCTTTGTACTCAAATTCTTCTTTCATAACCTTTACATTCTCATCATGATTTTTTTTGAGGGGTATAATTATCCTGAGGTGTTCAGTTTCAACTCCAATCCCTTCGCAGATAGCAGCAAGCCGGCCTGTAGCCTGTGAGTCCTGCCCTCCCGTCATACCTGTGGTGGAATTATCCGATATTATTACGGTAACAGCTGATTTTTTTACCACTGCATCGAGCAGTCCTGTCATACCGGAATGGGTGAATGTTGAATCACCGATAACGGCGACAGAGGGAAATAAACCTGCATCTGACGCTCCTATTGACATAGTAACCGAGGCTCCCATATCAACGCATGAATTTATTGCACTATACGGAGGCAAGGCAGCAAGGGTATAACAACCGATGTCGGCAAAAACATGCCCTGGTCCGAAAGGCCTTATAGCTTCATTGAGAGCATCGAACATATCACCATGTCCGCAACCCTTACAAAATGAAGGCGGCCTCATTTTAACAATCGAGGGTACTTCCCTTACTGAGCTGACGGGTAATCCAAGGGCTTTGCCTACTATGGCGGGATTTAACTCCCCGTCACGGGGAACTGTCCCATCGAGACGACCGTAAATTCTAAGCCCATCATCAAGAATGCCTCTCAGGTACTCTTCAATAAATGGTGCTCCCTCTTCAAGAATTAAAACACTTCTGCAGAGAGAGGTAATCTCCCTGATTGTCTCTTTTGTAAAGGGATATGCAGCGATCTTTAAAACCGGAATATCAGGGCTCTTGCCATTGAAATTTTCCAGAAGATAATTATAAGCAATACCGCAGGTAATTACACCCATCTCATGATTGCCGCCGTTGGTGAATTGATTATAGACTGACACTTTACTATCAGACTTTATGGTTTCGTAAGAAGAGAGCAATGTTTTATACTTCCTCCTGGCTATTGCAGGCAGCAGTACAAAACTCATTGGGTCGGAAGGTATAGAAAGTGGTTTTTCTTTTAATGCCTTCTTCCTTTGGACGCTTGCCCTGGAGTGGGCAAGACGGGTTGTTATCCTGAACAGAACTGGAATTCTGTATTTCTCTGAAATATGGAAGGCATCAAAGATCATTTCATACGCCTCCTGCTGGCTTGATGGTTCGAAAACAGGCACCATGGCAAATTTCCCGTAAAATCTTGAATCCTGCTCATTCTGAGAGGAATGCATTGAAGGATCGTCCGCAGCTACCACAATCAAACCGCCATTTACTCCTGTCATGGCTGAATTTATGAATCCATCGGCTGCCACATTCAGCCCAACGTGCTTCATAGCTACCATTGCCCTTTTCCCCGCATACGACATTCCCAGGGCAGCTTCCATTGCGGTCTTTTCATTGGAAGACCACATCATGTGTACTCCCCGCTCCCTGGCATCGGAGGAGGCCTGAATATATTCCATTATTTCGGTCGAAGGTGTACCGGGATAGGCATACATACCGCTCATTCCGGAATCGAGAGCTGCCTGGGCTATCGCTTCATCTCCAAGTAATAATAATTTTTCCATAGAAATACTTTATTTACAATCTTCCGGATTTGAGTTATTCAGAGATCCGTTTTTACTATTTTCCAGTTTTATAGACCTTTATAATGAGTAAACAACCAATAGATCTTTTTCAGGACAAATATTGGAATATTTTCCATATAATAAAATGACAAATAATCCGCTCTATAAATATTTGTGATATCAGCTATCTTTAGTATGCCAGCTATTTACCGTCTCCCGAAGTTAAAAAATAGTTAAATGTTTTACGGTTACACTCATTAATGTTTATTTTGCAAAGCCATTTAAAAAATCAGATGACAGAAAAACAGTTCCGGTTCACAAGGCTTCTTTATTTCATTTTTCTCCTTACAATCTCTATTGAGTATGTTTCGGGACAGGTGGCCAATTCTGACAGATTTGTTCAGTTAAGTGGTTTAATAACTGACAAATACTACCAGCCTGTTCCTGGAGTTGCTGTCCTGTCAAAAAAACTTCATAAGGGTACCGTAAGTGAAAAGAGCGGCATTTATTCGATAACCAGCACTCTTGGAGATACCGTATATTTCAGGGCTCTTGGTTACAAAAGGTATCATACAATTATTCCTTCGGATTATGATCAGAGGCATTGGATGGTCGATATTGTACTTGAGGCCGATACCATTGCAATATCCGAAGTCACAATTCTTCCCTGGAAAAACTACAGCGAATTCATAAAGGATATGACAAAAGAACGGACTGTCGATCCCATAATTGAAAACATGAACGACAATATAGCCTCTATTTATGTTGCTGTTGCCAACCAGTCAAATGTAATGGTTTCACCTGAAGCCGGCTTCAGATATGCTATGGAACAGAATTTTACGGCGATGTCGACCCATAATCAGATGCCCTATAATAACCTTCTGAATCCCTTTGCCTG
>CAIPJU010000799.1 GCA_903865465.1 uncultured Bacteroidota bacterium | reverse complement strand
CGGGGTGGTGTGAGGCAAGCATTTTGAACCTGTTTACATATTTGTCATTGCCAATATCGTCGAGATTTACCGGATCATCAATGGTTGTCTCGGGGGTGATGATCCATTTGGTATTCCCGGTGGCAGAAGTATCGGCCATATGAATGACCTCCTTCAACTGTTCGTCGAACGAGGTGGTGAATTTCTCAGTATAGGGATCAACGTTGGGCTGAACTATTACTACCTCTTCTCTTTTGGCTGCTTCCTGATTGAAGGTTTTATATCTTATTTCTGAAATGGAAGCCGGAATAGTGATGGTTAACAGCCAGACAGAAAAAACAAGCAGTTTTCTTCTCCTGTTATTAAAGGTGGCTGATATTGCATAGGTAAGAAGAATGTTGGAGCCTAATATCCAGATAGTACCTCCGGAAGTACCGGTTACTTCATACCACTGGATAAACCAGATCTCCTTGGCCAGACCGTTGCCGAGGTTTATCCATGGTGAAATAATGCTGACATTCAGAGTTATATATTCGTAAGCAAGCCAGAATGCAAATATCGCTATTAAACCGGCAACATTCCCTGCCCTGAGTCTTACTATATGAGCCAACCACATGGTAAATGCCATGAGGAACGATAAGCCCATAATAACGCAAATTGCCCCGGTCAGACTGGCAACCCTCATCCATCCCATTGATGTTATAGAGAAGATTACAAATCCCGGTATGATATAGGTAAAGAATGAATTTGGGCTGTACCTCCGTGGGTTATCGTACAGGTAATTTTCGATCAGAAAGAATGGGACGAATGAAAACAGAAGTACCAGTCCGGTACACCATGGCGTCCATGCCAGTCCCGATAGCAGACCACCTGCAACAGATAAGGAGACAAGTGAATATTTATTCATTTTTCCCTCTTCTTATATTTAAAATCGAATAACTCATACATATGTCTTCGATAAGCTTTTCGGATGACCCTATTGATACGGTAAAGATATTCTATCCGGTGGAATGGCAGGTATGCTGTTAAAAATCAATTCAGCTGCTTTGATAATCTTATTATCTTTGCGTGGAAGCGGGTCGTTATGATAGAGATTTCAGGAATTGTATTGAAAGGAATTATTCTCGGGTTAGCAGTTTCGATGCCTCCCGGACCAGTTGGTCTGGTTATGATAAACCGTACCATTAAAAGAGGAAGATTATCAGGATTCTTTTCAGGACTTGGCCTTGCTGCTGCTGATACCTTCCTCGCAATAATTTCGGCAATTGGATTCTCTTTTATTATAGATTTTATCAGGGAGGAGAGGTTTATCCTGAGCCTTGTTGCGGGTATTCTCGTATCGGGAGTAGGACTAAAAGTCTTCCTTTCCAACCCGGTAAAGGAGTTCAGAAACAATGCCGGGACAAATAAATCCCTTTGGCGCGACTTCTACTCAGTTTTCATTATGTCTGTTACTAATCCATATTCCATATTCATTTTTGTGGCCTTCTTTTCCGGAGTTCATATTGAAGGGAGCATAAAACCTGAAACGGTACCATTCATTTTTGTGCCGGGGGTCTTCATGGGCGCCATGGCATGGTGGTTGTTCCTTAGTTATTTTGTCAGCAGGCTCAAGAAGAAGATTCGGTTGAGGACTATCGTTAAGATTAACAGGATAGCGGGTCTTCTAATAATTGCAATAGGAATATTTATTTTGCTAAGCCTGTTTACCTCAATTAACATATAGTACCATCTCTTTTTTTGCCATCCGCTTCTGTCATTCAAATTAAAGATCCTGAGATGGCTGGAGTCCGCTCTTACTAACCAATTGATTACATGTTGTTAAATAAGGTTAAAAACAGTGATCTAAGGTTATTACAGTTGTCCTTTTATTATATTGCATCCACAATAATATCTTCATCATGAAAATGCTGTTAAACATGACGCTCATTTTTTGCTTTCTAAGCGCTTGTGCCGGAAGCGAGGAGAGGCTTATTAAGAAGGCCGCTAAAATCCATGAATCAATATTGACTGTCGATACACACTGCGATACGCCAATGATGCTTTCTGATTCCAGTTTTGACCTGGGTGCACGGCATGATGAGGGATGTATCGATTTTCCCAGGATGAAGGAAGGAGGATTGCATGCTGAATTTTTTGCGGTATTTACAGGGCAGGGACCACGTGATGATTCCTCGTTCAATAATGTTCACAGGAAAGCTCTGGAGATTTTCAATGCCATACATAAAAATGTCGAAAAGAATTCAACATTGGCTGAACTGGCCTATACTGCTGACGATGCCTATCGTATTGTGCAATCAGGAAAAATAGCAGCATTCATCGGTGTCGAGAACGGTTATCCACTCGGTAAGGATATAACAAGGGTAAGTGAATTTTATAAGCTGGGAGCCAGGTACATAACTCTTTCTCATACAAAAAATAATGATATCTGCGACTCCTCTACCGATCCTGCCGGTCCGGAGAATAATGGCCTCTCAGCTTTTGGCACTGAAGTAGTAAAAGAGATGAACCGTGTTGGGATGATGGTTGATATTTCGCATGTGTCTGATAAATCGTTTTTTGATGTTCTTAAAGTCACATCCGCTCCTGTTATTGCCTCTCACTCCTCCTGCAGGGCACTTTGCGGAAGTCCACGTAACCTTACCGACGACATGCTTCTTGCTCTTAAACAGAACGGAGGCGTGATACAGATCTGCATTCTCAGCAATTACCTTAAAACTCCAGATCCAAACTCTATCCTCGATGAGAAGATAGCTGAACTTCAGAAGAAATATGGTGATTATAATAATCTGAGCGAGGAAATAAGGAAGAAAATGCGCAAGGAATACACGGATATTGAAAGCAAATATGCGAAACTTGCTACTGTAAAAGACATCGTCGATCATATCGACCACGTGGTTCAGGTGATAGGGATCGATTATGCTGGAATAGGAACCGACTTTGACGGTGGAGGAGGAGTGGATGGTTGTCGCACGGCGGCCGAAATGAAAAATATAACAATTGAGCTTCTTCGAAGAGGATATTCAAAGGCAGACATAACAAAAATTTGGGGGGGAAATGCCATGAGAGTCCTCCGTAAGGTTGAAGCAACAGCAAATGCAAAATCCGCTTCTTCCTGACATCAATAGTTAAGAAGAAACGGAAGGGAGATTATTCAGATTAAAATCTATTTTACTCTGGAGAACTTCAGAGTTTTGACCATCCAGTCGGGCAGCGATTTATTTGGATCGCGTTTCTTGAGATCGAGATACCATCCAAATTTCTTAAGTATTGGAATCCGGTGGGTTTCAACAAACTCAATAAGGGTACCATCAGGATCTTCGATATATGAAAAATGACCAGCAGCTTCACCCATGTCGAAGCTGTTCCCATCGTGGCTTTTTTCAGTATCGACAGTAAAGGGGAAGCCTTTGCTTTCGCAATAGCTTCTCATTTCCTTATATCCCCGTATGTCGTAGCAGAGATGAATAAATCCCAGGTCGCCCCAGAAACGGTTTTCGTAAATCTTCTTACCAGGCTTTCCCGTTGAACTTATTAATTCTATTGTGCTGTCGCCAAGGGCTTTACTGAAAGGTCCGGCAAAAGGGCTTGTTCTTTTTAGCAGCATTCTCCTGCATACTGCCTTTCCGCCTGGAATACTGTCAAGATCCGCAAAGATACCGGTAACATCATATACTATTTTATCATAACCGAGGATATCAGAATATACTGTCCTTGACTTTTCAATATCCGATACACCTATCAAGGCTCCATAGGAACCTCCGGTAACTTTTCCTTCGTTCCTGAACCAGTCGGTTGCTTCCACAATCTGGAAAATGTTGCCATATGGATCCTTCATGAAAAATGTAGGTTTTCCTGAGGGGTCCGTTGAGGCAGAAACAGGAACATTGATTCCTTTTTCTTTGTAAAAACTGAGAGTTTCCTGAATGTTCTTTGCTTTTACTTTACAGGCTATGATTCCAAGATCTCCGATCAATATCTCTTTATCAATTGCCAGAGGAGTCCTCCCTTTATACTGCCATATCTCAAATCCTCCACCACTCTGAAGGTTAAGGGCAAGCACTGCATGTCTTTTCCTGGGCTGGCCGCCGGTATAGGGCAGCATAAGTTTTGCCTCGGCTTCATCTTCAAAGATCCGGCAATCCATTCCAAACTGATTCCTGTACCAGGCCCAGGCTTCAGTTACGTTGGAAACACCAATTCCTATCTGCTGGATACCGCTTATTACATATTCCTTCATCTGATATTTTAGTTAGATTTTAATCTTTTTATGTGCTTTTTATCCTGTCGGCTATCCTGAAAAAAAGCCATGGGAAATACCTTCTTATATGCAGCATTATTAGTTCACTGCTGCCAACGAGTATTTCGCGCTTATTTCTTATTATTCCTTTTATTATTGTCAGTGCTGCCTGATTGGGTGTGATTCCATTTGCCTGACCTTCGTCGAGTTTACCATATTCCTTACCTTCAGCATTGAGGGCATGTATTGAAATGGCGGTGCGTACCCTGCCCGGAATTATTACTGAAGCCCTGAGGTTATTCTTCTTGTTCTCGAGGTAGAGAGTTTCTATAAAACCGTGCAGCGCCTGTTTTGATGCTGAATATGCAGATCGAAGCGGAAAACCGAACCTTCCTGAAATACTGCTTGTTGCGAGGATATGTCCTGATTTCTGATTAATCATGTGCGGGAGTACAGCCTTGGAAAGAGTGATAGTTCCGAAATAGTTAACCTCGAAGATTTTACGATCGAGCCAAAGCGGAGTCTCGTCAATTCTTGCCCTTTGACTTATTCCTCCCAGGTTAATGAGGTAATCTATCCTTCCAAACCTGCTTATTTGTTTGTCCACTATTTGAGATAAGCCCGAGGTGTCGGCTAGATCAAATGGTACACAGGAAATATTTTCAGAATGCCCGGAACATCCGGCTTTTACTCTTTCAAGTCCAGCAAGGTCATTTGATGATGCAATAATTATAGCTTCCCTTTTTGCAAGTTCATTGACGAGAGCTTCGCCTATGCCCGATGAGGCACCGGTTATCCAGGCAACTTTGCCTTTAAAAAACGATTTATTTTTCATCCATTATACTGTCAACCAGATTCAATAGTTTCTTATGATTTCTTCTCAGAATTGAAAACTCAATATTATGTTTTCTTCTGTACATTCTGATCCTGAATGACTCCATTAATTTGCTGTAAAGTTCAGACCAGCGCCATGAAAAAAGAGCTGCCACAGAAAATGAAAAAAAGATCAGTAGTCCAAGCCACAAAGGCTTTATAAGAACAAGTGACAGGATAAGAATCAGAGGTGTCAGTAGAATCGCCATGGCAGCAGAAATACCGTAGCTGATAGAAGACCTGAACTGGGGATCTTTTATTTTGCGGCTCTGCATTGTTGGAATTCCAGCAAAAATCAAATTGAAGATGGCCCCGTAAAGGAAAACAGGCAGTGTAATGATCAAACCGGCTACGCCTGCAGCCATCATGAAAAGCGACAACCTGGAATCAAGGTTGGCATAACCTGTCTTGAGCTCTCCTGAACGTCTTTTTACATCGACAGCGAGGATGCATATTTTTTCGTATGTTGAACTTCCTGATTCCTTCAGCTTATTTATGTTCTCAATCAGAAGTTTATCTTTTTGAAGTCTGGGCTGCCTGGAATCGTCAGTGAATCTGTTGTTTACTATATTTCTGAGTTCATTTATCGCTTCGTAATCCTCCTGCGATTCAATATTTATCATCATTTTTTTTATCTCACGCGATATTCTTTCCCTCAGTTCGTTCAGCGCTTTTTCGGGACTATCCCTGTAAATATCATAATACTCTGAGACCTCAATCGGTTTGCCATAAGCAACTGTAAGAACCTCTCTGAACTTAATATAGTCCGAAAACTCAATTCCTATAGGTATTATCTTGATATTGAGTGAGAAATTTGTGGCTTCTTCCGACTGGAAGGCAACACGGCAGATACCTTTCTTCAATTGCCTCAGCCTTCTGAATCCTGCATGATCTCCTTCAGGAAGGATTACAAGTCCGCTCTTATTCCTTATTACATCGATTGTCTTTAAGAATATCTCATCATTTCCTTTCAGGCTGCTGAACCCGTCCCTTATCCTGTAAACAGGCAGAATTTTGAGAAAATAGAGTATTGAAGCGATCAGTTTTTTTTTGAAGATATCGGCCCGTGCCAGGAATACAGGCTGACCCTTATGAGTGAAGAGTACAGCAAGTGCATCCATGAGCGCATTCTGATGATTTGGCGCAAATATCAAATGGTCGCCGGGATTAATATTTTCCAGGCCGAGAACAATGATTTTCCGGTAAAAAAAGTTATTATGCCAGAATCCTGTAACAGCCTTCACAAGTGCATAGCCCAACGAAAACTTTTCAATGTTATTCTTTCCCATTGTACAAATAAATTCTAATCCGCACTCTTAAATGATAACAGGGTTGTGTCAACTCTCTGTTGCAAGATAGAGAAAATGAAATATTTTAATGAAAATAGTGAATTATTTCGGGTATCTGAATGAAATATTACGCCTTTTTACCACCATCAGGTATTGGTGAAATCATCATGAAGTTTATCAATGAGCCTTCGCTCTTTTTTTGTCGGTCGTCCTGTCCCTCTATCCCTGATGCCTGAAATCACTGACTGTTTCACATCAAGTTTAGCCTTTTCCTCTTCAGGGGTCAGATCTTCCGCAAACTGACTAACCAGTTTGGCAGAGATCCGGTTCTCAATAGGTATGATTACCCGGTAAGTAAAGACAACGGGAGGCTTTTTAATTATTATAATCTCATTTTCCGAGACCATTCTTGAAGGTTTGACCTGGATATCCTTGATAATTATGCGGCCCTTTCTGCAGGCTTCGGCGGCAAGGTTTCTGGTCTTGTATATTCTGACTGACCACAGGAATTTATCTATCCTTGTTTCTTTTATATCAGTCATAAGGCTTTTTTGTTAGCACTATCTTTTGCCTGATCGACTTCCCCGGGAAAATTAGCTGCTTTCCCAACTTTGTTAAAAGCTGTCATCGTTAGTTCGAGACCCACAAATGCAAATGATTTTATCATCTCGGTAACAATGGCAGCTCTTTCGTCAATGAATTTTTTCTCTTCAGGCTTCCATTTCCCAAGAACAAAATCAACCTGGCCACCCTTATGGAATCCATTACCAATGCCAATTCTGATCCTTGGGTAATCCGTAGTTCCGAGTATGCTGCTGATATGAGAGAGGCCGTTATGGCCTCCATCACTTCCCTTTGGCCTCAACCTTATACTTCCGGTGGGAAGGGCCAGATCGTCGACGATGACCAGCATGTTTTCGACAGGTACATTTTCCTTTTTGAGCCAGTAGCTTACAGCATTGCCGCTAAGGTTCATATAAGTTGAAGGTTTAAGAAGAATGAGCTCACGGCCCTTATACTTCATTGAAGCAACAGCACCGTAACGTCTGTCAGTAAAAAAAATATTGGATGCCAGTGCAAGGGCATCCAATACTGTGAATCCTATATTGTGCCTGGTATCCTTGTATTCTTCACCGATGTTGCCCAGGCCAACTATCAGATATTTCATCAATACTTTCCGAGTTAAAAAAATTAAACAGCTGCTGTTCCGCCAGCTTCAGTAGCTTCACCTTCAGTTTTCTGTGCAACACGCGAGGTAGCTATTGTTATGACCATCAATTTTTTAGGATCGAGCAGTTCGATATTATCATATGCAAGATCACCAACTTTTACTGAGTCGTGTATCTTGAGGTTGGTAATGTCAATTGAAAGATGTTCCGGCAGATTGTTGGCCAAACCTTTAACTTTCAGGTTTCTCCTTTTAATAACCAGTTTTCCTCCTGCTATCACTCCAATAGAGTCGCCTGATAATTTGACAGGGATATTTATAACAACAGGTTTGCTTTCGAATATCTCCATGAAGTCGATGTGAAGGATATTATCTTTTACCGGATGATATTGAATATCTTTAAGAACAACCCTGAATTCCTTATCTTCGAGAATCAGTTTTACAAGGTGTGCATCAGGTGTATAAATTAAATTTTTGAAACTGTTCTCATGGGTATAGAAGTGAATGTTTTGTTCTTTCCCGTAGATAACACAAGGTACGTTACCTGACTTTCTGAGTTGACTCGAACTCTTTTTTCCTAATTCTGTTCTGAATGATCCTTTGATCTCTAATGTCTTCATTAATCTAGATGTTATTGTGCTACTAAAAGTTAGCATTAAAGTAACTTCCCATTACACGTTCGACGTAAAAAATAAAAATTGGCGTGCAAATATAGAATAAAGGATTCAGAATAAAAAATTTTTACTTATTGATTGATTTGTTGTTACCGCCATAATTGTCTTGGCAAAGATATCGGCTATTGAGAGAACTTTTATTTTTGGAGATTGAATGTTTATGGGGACAGAATCTGTCACTACTAGTTCTTCGATAGCTGAATCATTTATTCGCTGAACGGCATTTCCTGAGAGAATCGGGTGGGTTGCAAAAGCCCTTATGCTCGATGCGCCTCTCTCTTTCATCATTCCTGCAGCGAGTACAAGAGTTCCGGCAGTGTCGACCATATCGTCGATAATGACAACGTTTCTTCCATCTACTTCGCCAATAATTGACATCTCTTCAATAACATTAGGTTTTTTCCGCAGTTTATAGCAGAGTACCATTTCCGATTGAAGATGCCGCGAATAGGCATTTGCCCTTTTCGATCCTCCCATATCGGGAGCAGAGACACACAGATTTGTCAGCTTCAGTTTTTCAATATAGGGAGCAAAAATTGCTGATCCGAACAGGTGGTCGACCGGAACGTCGAAGAAACCCTGTATCTGATCGGCATGGAGATCCATTGTGATTATCCTGTCAACACCAGCTGTACTCAGAAGGTCGGCAGTGAGTTTTGAACCTATTGAGACCCTGGGCCTGTCTTTCCTGTCCTGTCTGGCTAATCCATAGTATGGAATAACAGCTATTACTTTATATGCCGAAGCCCTTTTTGCTGCATCGATCATCAGAAGGAGTTCAAGAAGGTTTTCGGCAGGTGGATTTGTAGATTGAACGATAAAAACCATGCATCCTCTTACCGATTCATCGTAGCGGGGCTGAAATTCCCCATCGCTGAAGTCAGTAACAGAACTTTTACCAACTTCAATACCCAGTTTGTCTGCAATCATCTGTGCAAGATGCTGTGAAGCCCTGCACGAGAACAATTTCATTGGTGCTGTTCCAAACATTTTCCGTAAATTATCAGGTTATTAAAAACAGAAAAGAAATGGCTACAAAAATAAGAAATCCTTCAGATTTAAAAATCAGTTTGAATAATTCTTGATACAATCTTCAATGTATGTTAATAATTCGTCTCTTCCAAGCCCGCTTACAGCCGAAGTTATTATCGTCGGTGGTAAGGTTTCCCATCTGTTAAGCATCTCAGTATCATACTTAATTATTGATTTCTGGAGGGCCGTTTTTGATAGTTTGTCGCTCTTGGTGAAGACTCTCACAAAAGAGATCTGATTTACACCAAGGTATTCCATGAACTCCAGATCAGATTTCTGGGGACTGTGCCTGGGGTCTATCAGGACGAAAAGAGATACCAGGTTTTCGCGTTTGAGGATATAATTTCCTGTAGCCTTAATCCATTTGTCTCTTTGTGCCAGGGGTACTTTGGCATACCCGTATCCGGGAAGATCTACCAGGTACCAGTTCTCATTTACCACGAAATGATTTATAGTCCTTGTCTTTCCGGGCTGAACCGATGTTTTTGCCAGTTTCGACCAACCTGTAATCATATTTATCAACGAAGATTTACCCACGTTCGACCTGCCAATAAAGCCGAATTCCGGTTTTGCAGGAGGAGGGCAATCTCTAAGGGTCGGACTGCTTTTTATAAAAGTTGCTGAATGGATTATCATCCTGTGGTTTAATTGAGATCTTTGTAAGGTAAAGTTATTTTCTTGTAAACGAGGTTTTTGTTCCCGAATCCGGTAATTATTTCAGCAATGACTCCCACATATCCGGGTCCCGCAGAAGATGTCTTTTTCAGATTGAGCGAGCCTGTCCCTTCAAACATTTTTATCCTGGCTACCCTTGTGGTATCAAAAGCCCCGTCAGTAAGATAACCTCGAAAAAACTTAACCTTAGCGGATTTATCAGATAAACTGAGGGTTACAGAAAAAGTACTATTGGTTTTATAGTTGTCATGTATTGAAACAACAACTTCCGGGTATCCCTTTACTATCTTTCCATCAGGAGTATATTCTTCAAGGAAGGGAGTCCTCATTCCTTTCTTATACATCAATTTAGCCTTCAGCTTACCGGTTCTGTAATATTGTTTCTGTAAGCCTTCCATCGTGTCATTTTTATACAGTGTTGTTCGGAATACCTGGCCCTCCTCATAAAACCAAATTGAGGAATCAGCTCTTAAACCATTCCTGTAAATAAATGTCTGTCTTACTCTGCCTCCTGCATAAAAAGAGCGCATTAGCCCCTCACGAACTCCGTTTTTAAAAGTAATTTCCTTTATCAGATTCGGGCCGCTTGTATATTTTTTAATGCCAGTATACCCTGTGTCGTGAACTGATATGGTATCAGACAATGTTTGTTTATTCTTGTTTTCCGAACTATTACCTCCGCAGCCTGACAGGATAAAAATAGCAATGACAACAAGTGATGAGATATTAAGAGATTTCATGTGGATGTTTATTTTTAATTATAATTTAGTCAGCATTCTGAATGTTTTCACCGATATAGACCTCCAGCAACCTGGAAACCCCTGATGGCTCCAGAATAACCTCCTTGATCATAGCAGGTAGGAGTATGGTTTCTCCCTTTGTGACTCTTTCGGAACTATTATCCCACCTTATCAGAAACTCTCCTTCTAAACATATATAAATAACGAATGAATCAATGAGATAGTAATCCTTTTCAACCGGTTTATTGAATGAGAGGATATTGGCATTAAAAAATTCACATCGTACAAGTTCCTCAGTAACGTTTGTCTCCTGCTGCTTTTTTATTTTTGAATTGCCTATTGCCCTGAAGTCTATGGCATCAAGTGCCAGGTCGAGATGGAGTTCCCGCTGTTCTCCCTCCTTGCTTTTCCTGTTCCAGTCGAAGATCCTGTATGTTATATCTGATGTCTGTTGTATTTCAACCAGAAGCGTACCTGCACCGATAGCATGTATCCTGCCTGCAGGAGTAAAGAATGTGTCACCGGCTTCCGCTGTCTCAAAATTAAGCAGCTCGGGAAGCTTGTCGCCGGCAATGGCATCGGTATAGATCTCCTTAGTCACTCCATCCCTGAAACCAGTATATATTCCCGACCCTTTTTCACTCTCCAGAATGTACCACATCTCGGTTTTTCCATATGCGCTATGCCGTTTTTTTGCAAGTGCATCACCGGGATGCACCTGTATCGACAGATCTTCGCGGGCCTCTATAAACTTTATCAGAAGGGGGAATTCGTTTCCGAATTTCTCATATACAAGGTCGCCGGTAATATCGCCCATATAAACTTCAATAAGCTCGTCAATGGTATTCCCTGCAAGGAAACCATTTGCTACAACAGACTGGTCGTCAGATACTGCTGATATTTCCCAGCTCTCGCCGACATTTGAGCTGGCAGATATTCCCTGCTGTTTCTTGTTATATCTTGTAACCAGGGCATTACCACCCCATATCTTCTCTTTTAAGACTTGTTCGAATTTTAACGGATAGAGATCTGACATTGTTTGGTTATTTTTTTACCTTATGTAACTGAAGTATTTACTGCAACTAAAGTGGAAATTGTAATAAAATATGGGAAACATCAAAATTAGTTGATAAAAGTCCTGTTGATTTTTGGGATGG
>CAIPJU010000798.1 GCA_903865465.1 uncultured Bacteroidota bacterium | reverse complement strand
ATTGTAATTTCTGGAAAGGTCGAGGTTGTTACTTAGTGCAGAATTGATTGCGATCGCTTTGGTCAGATATTCTTTAGCCTTGGTATATTCCTTCCTGATCTGATAGAAATTACCAAGGTTATTGGTTACAAAGGCTATTCCCTGTTGGTCACCAATGCGGGTATATTCAGCCAACGCTTTGTAGAAATTATCCAGTGCCACAGGGTAATTACCTTTTACCGCATAATTGGTCCCAATATAGTTGTAAGAAGATGCGACACCTTTTCCCCAGTGCAGTTTTAGAGCAAGCGTCCGGGCCATTTCACCATAATGGATTCCGGAATCAGTATCAAAACTGAAATATTGGAAGGACAATTTTCCCAACAATTTGACTTTATTGGTATCCTGCAATGCACATGTGATTTTTGATTTTAAAGAATCAATAAGTTCAGTACCCTCCTTCTGAGCTGACAAATCAAAGACTAAGAGCATAATAATCAATAGAAAGAGGATTTTTTTCATTTGTATTTGCCAGTTTGGTTGAGCAGCTTCGCTTTTAAAGCACAATTTGAATTCAAATTCTATTCAGTCAGGTAGATTTTTTAATCCAGATGGCGCTACGAGATCATAAATATAACTTTAAATTTAATACATTTAACTCTAATAGATAGCTGAATTCCCGCAGATTATAAATAATTGTAGGTTTTATATTCAGCAAATTTATATCTATTTATAATTCTGCTACTTATTAATCAATGGTTTTCTCACGTTTCAATAATATATCATCACCATCGTTATAATCGCGGGCTAAACTTTGGACAGAGTTCAAAGAAACAAGCTTGTTTATCGCATCTCTGATGGGGGCATATTGTTCATGTAGCGAACAAGGTTGATCCTCGTTGCATGAATTCAGCCCAAATCCGCATCCTGAATAAGCTTTCCCACCTTCAATTGCCTGAATAACAGTTTTAAGCGGAAGATCTTCTTTGTTCAGATCAAAGTAAAATCCACCACCCTTTCCCTTTGTCGATAACAAAAATCCCATTTTAACAAGTCGTTGCATGATCTTACCTGTATAGAAAAGCGGCGCATCAATCTCTTTTGCAATCTCAATAATACCGGGTTTAAGCCCCTTCAACTGCTGAATCTGAACATATACAAGTCCTCGCAAAGCATATTCTGTCTCTTTATTAAACATAACTAAGCCCCTCCAATTTTAGATTATTCAAAAATATAAAATAAATCAATAAAAATATTAAAAGACCTTTTGGTCTTTTAATATTTTTACCTAATATTGCACCGTATTTAATACTTATAAAAATGGAAACAAATACTCTGGATACCTTAACAGTCGGCGAAATAGTAGCCCTTGACTTTCGCACAGCCTCAGTTTTCAAAAATAATCGTATCGATTTTTGTTGTGGCGGTAAGAAATCTTTGAAAGCAACCTGCCTGGAACTTGGAATTGACAAGGAAAAGGTTGAATATGAATTACAAGCCATGGCAGCAACTCCTCCAAATCCTGGTCAGGAATTTAAATCATGGTCTCCCAGCTTTCTTTGTGATTACATCATGAATACGCACCACCGGTATGTACTAAAAACATTGCCGGATCTGCTAACCTATACTCAAAAAATTGCTGCGGTTCATGGTATGCATCATCCGGAGTTGGTGGAGGTTGCTGCACTATTCACAAAGATTAACAGCGAGTTACTTCAGCATCTTAGAAAAGAGGAGGAGGTTCTTTTCCCCGCTATCAAACGTGTCATCGAATATAATGATGCAGAATCGAAAGCAATTATCGTGTCAGAGATCAGCAGAATGACAGAATAACATGAATTTGCCGGAGGAGCGATGGACCGTATCAATCAAATAACAGATCACTACAAACTCCCCGAAGACAGCTGTGGCACCTATCAGGTTACCTTTAAATTACTTGAACAATTTGAAGATGATCTTCATATTCATGTCCATCTGGAAAACAATATCCTGTATCCTGATGCCTTAAAATTAACAAAATGAATAATTTAAATAAAATGAATAACGCCACACAAAATCTGGAAGACGATCACATCTTTATTCTGAGGCTAATTGATGTGATGGATACGATGACAACTCATGCAGCCCCTGACATAGCACATTTGGAAGAGGCTGTCGAATTAATCAAAGATTATGCAGACGGGTTACATCATTCAAAAGAGGAGAATTTACTTTTCCCACTTTTGGAAGAGCGGGGGTTTTCACCAACCCAGGGTCCGGTTGCCGTGATGCTTCATGAGCATGCTGTGGGCAGGGAATATGTAAAAGGAATATCGGATAATATCCAACTTTTAAAAGAGGGTGACCTCTCCGCTCTGAAT
>CAIPJU010000797.1 GCA_903865465.1 uncultured Bacteroidota bacterium | reverse complement strand
CGCCGTCGCCATCAGCATCAAAAAAGGCACAGTCAGTATCCTCGGAACTCTTGTCCGTTTCGAACAGAGCTTCATTAGTTTTTTTAAAATGGCCTTGTGAGTCCTGAATGTATAAAACTCCGGGGGAGTCTTTGGCTCCGCAGATAAAAATATCATCGAGTTTGTCACCGTTTACATCAGCAACTGTAGTATGAGGGCCTTCATTTGAAACCATCCTGAACAGAAGCTTGTCGCGTTCAAAGTCATTGAAATCGTTTTCGGTATGCTTGTAATCAAGAGTATGAATATCAACAGGAGTGAAAAGAGGAATTATTTTGTTTTCCTGGGCTTTCGGACAAGCGGTTTCCAGCGATTTCTGATCAAGCTTTAAAAACTGGTTAGCCTGGATATTGTGCATGACGGAGCAGGCTCCATCGGGCCATGAGATCTGAATTGAGTCAATTGTGGTTGACGACCCCAAACCGAAATTCAACCTGTTATCAACGGTTGACTGAAATCCTCTTGCCGGAATAAGCTCCTGATAGAAGGTTTTCCCGTTGCTGAACAGACTTACCTCAGTGCCAATTGCGGAGCTGTTTTTATCAGTTCCCTTAAAACTCAGATTAATGAAATTTTTATCAGGGCTCTTCTTTGTCTCATTTTTATAAACAAAGGGAGCCATATTAACATTATTCACCACAAGATCGAGATTTCCGTCATTATCAAGATCCGCATAAGCAGCTCCGTTTGAGAATGAGGGGGTACTCAGCCCCCATGAATCAGCCATGTTGGTGAAGGTGAGGTCGCCATTATTATGATAAGCATAATTTGGTACCTTAACCGAAGGTATCATATCAATTAATTTCAATATAGCTTTCTCCTGGGTTCTCATCATGGTCCTCATAGCGGAAGGATCTGAATATAGGTTTAGGTAGTCACGGTCGAGAAGGTCCTTATAGATACCGTTAGCAACGAAGATATCCTTCCATCCGTCGTTATCGAGGTCCATTATGAGAGCACCCCAGCTCCAGTCGGTAGCGCTTATGCCGCTATACCTGCCTATTTCACTGAATGAACCGTTCCGGTTATTCAGCTGGAGAGTATTTCTCGCAAACTGATGATAATAACCTTTGCTTAGTTTTTCCTGGTATCTCTCCCAGCTTTCAAAAAGTGATTTTGTTTTATAACGTGCATTTCCTTCAGGGGTCATTTCTGTGACAAAGATATCGGGCCAGCCATCATTGTTTATATCTGCCATATCGGCTCCCATGGCTCCGAGACTTGTTTCGCGAATCTGATTCTCCAGCGATTCAGTAAAGGTTCCGTTTTTATTATTTATATAAAGGTAATCACGTTCGAAAAAATCATTTGATATATATATATCGGGCCATCCGTCGCGATTAACGTCACCGATTGTGACACCAAGTCCGAAACCAATCTTGCTTCCATAAATACCGGCTTCTTTGCTTACATCGGTGAAATGGTCACCGTCATTCCTGAACAGTTTATTCCCACCAAGGCTGTCGCGTGTTTCGCGGGCATCCTTCTTTATATCGAATTCTGTTACCGACTGGAATGAGTTATTAAGAAGGTAGCAGTCGAGGTCGCCGTCGTGATCGTAATCGAAAAATGAGGCATGGTTCGAAAGTCCCATAACATCAAGTCCATATTCCTTTCCCCTTTCGGTGAATGTCATATCTCCATTGTTTATGAAAAGCTCGTTCCTGCGGTTTATACTTTTTGGGTCTCCCGATTTGCAGACATAGATGTCAGCCCATCCGTCGCCATTGACATCGGCAATAGTCACTCCGGTCGACCATGAACCATGAGATGCAACACCTGCGCGGGCTGTGACATCTTCAAATACAAAATTGCCCTTATTCAGATATAGCCTGTTATCGACCATGTTTCCGCAGAAGTATATATCGGGCAGTCCGTCGTTATTGAAATCGCCAATACCCACACCGGCGCCGTTATAAAAATTTCTGTAAGTATAGGTATTGAAGTCTTCTGTATATTCCAGTTTATTTATGAAATCAATATGGGTTTTCTTAGCATCAATAAGAGAGAAAAGCGGGGTTCCTTTTTGCATGGAGTCATGTGATTTGCATGACCATGACAGGCTTAATACCAGGATTATTGCCTGACAAATCCGGTAGTTTAATTGCGCGGTCCCCATTCAATTAATGGTTAAGTTTTAATAATTTTTAATGGAATTATTCCAGCAATGTCACTTAAAAAAAGAGAGCAGGCAAATATAATAATTGCCTGCTCTCGGGAAGCATTTATTCAAATATTATTACTAGTAACCCGGGTTCTGAATAAGATTGGGGTTAGCAGAAATTTTGTTTTTGTTAATTGGGTAGAGAACTGAGTTCACACCGTTTTTGTTAAGAACATCACCAACGTTATAGAATGGGAGTGACCATTTTGCAACATCGTTAAATAATCCCCAACGGATGAGGTCCTGACGTCTGTTATGTTCAGCAAACATCTCACGGCCCATTTCGTTGAATAACTCACCACCGGTAACAACAGCGCCATCAAGGTCGTAGCTGAGTTTGCCATCGAGTGAAGCAAGAGCTGTCAGACCTGCACGTGCCCTGATCTGGTTTACGAGAACGAGAGCATCAGCCGTATTTCCTAAACGGAAGAGAGCTTCAGCTTTCATGAGGAGAACATCAGCAAAACGGAATACACCAAAGTCGTTGCTCATGTTGGCAGGGTCAGCGCCGATAGCGATTTCCCATTTACCAATCCTAACGCCTGACTGGCGGTAAGCCTGAGGACCAAGTTCGTTGATCTGATGTTGGGTTGATCCTACGTTACCGAAGTTAAGAGGTTTGCCATCGGGGTCGCCGAGAAGTGGAACAGGAAGACGTGCAGGCTGAGGAGCCTCAAATCCGTCGTCTGTTACAAGACCGCCACCGTTTTTAAACTGATAACCGGCAAGGAAACTGCCTCTTTTTCCAGCAGGTACTGTAGTTGTTCCTACGTCGCCCCTTCTGACGTCAGAAGCATCGAATGAGTTATAGAATTCTTCAAGTGTGCAATATCCGTTCCATGGCTGCTGTGTCAGGTTGTAGGTCTGCTGGCTGCCATAGTGCAGTGTAACAACTGCCAGCTGGAATCCCTGATAGAAGATCTGATCGTAAGGAATTGCGAAGATAAACTCCTTTGAACCCTGGTTGTTGACGTTGAAGTTTGTAAAGAAGTTACTTTCAAGAGAGTATTTACCCGAGTTGATAACTTCATCGCAAGCAGTAATAACTTTTTGCCACTGAGGTGTGCCTGAATATACACCTGCATTGAGGTATAATTTAGCAAGAAGAGTCATTCCTGCGTAGTAGTTCATACGGCCATAAGTTGTTCCGTCAACGATTTTTGAAAGTTTTGGAACAGCTGCTTCGAGGTCGCCTACGAGCCAGGTATAAACTTCCTGCCTGCTTTTTGTAGCTGGTGCTGCTTCAGCAGAAGCCCAGTCGGTAACAAGAGGAACGTTGCCGAACAAGTCAACAAGCTGCCAGTAGAAGAAACCACGTACTGCCTGAAGTTCTGAAATATAAGCATCAGCTGTAGCCTGATTAACCGAACCTGCTGTTACAAGAGTCTGGAACTGATAGATAAGCCTGTTAGCTGTACTTACACCACCAAAACCAAAGTCCCATGCGCTGCCGTTTTTGGCATCTTCCTTGTTCCATGAGTGCAAATGGAGTCTTCTCCACTCACCGCCATCGTCCCAGTCCTGACCTCTGGTAGGGACTACCATTTCGTCAGTACTAAGCTCCTGAAGGTTAAAATCATCACCCGTTGCATATCCACTAAGTTTTGCATAAGCAGCGCCAAGTGCAGAAACGTACTCCTGTTCAGTTTTGAAGAAATTGGCCGGGGTAACTTCACTGAAAAGTTGTTCATCGAGATTGGTGCACGACTGGCTAAAAGCAGCCAGGGCCAACGCGGTCAATACACCACACGTTTGAAATATTGATCTTTTCATTTTATATAAATCTATTATTTTCGTTAATTATTCTTTTTCAGGATTAAAATACAACGTTTGCACCAAACGTAATTGATCTGGTCCTTAGCCATACATTCCTTCTGTCAACACCCGGGATAAGAGGGTGGTTGTTGTTTTCAGAATCTCCATATCTTGGGTTTGGATCAACTCCTTTGTATTTTGTTATATAGAAAAGGTTGTTACCTGCCATATAAACTCTGAGTTTGCTGAACTGTGAACTCTTTGGAAGTTTGAAGTTATATCCAAGGGCCATGTTATCGAGTGAGAGGAAAGAAGCATTCTCAACATGATAGCTTGAGAGTACACCTGAAGAGTTTTTCATAAGAACACCTGTTGTTGCATTTTTCATGTCAGCAGCAGTTGCAGGAAGGTTATATGATCCGATCATATTCGGAACTTCATAGAAGGCACGATATGAGTTGATGAGGTCATAACCGAAGATACCACGGAAGAAGACGTTGAGGTCAAAGTTCTTGTAGTTCAGGTTATTGCCAAAACCAAGCTGCCATTTTGGTAAACCGTTTCCAACTACCTGACGGTCTTTGGTGTCGATTACACCATCTTTGTTGGTATCAACGAAGGTAAGGTTACCGTTTGCATCAATTCCTTTGAATACAAGTGCCCAAAGCTGGCCGATTGGTTTTCCTTCCTGTGCTCTAACAAGAGGTACATCGCTCTGTCCTGGTGCACCCATGCCACCAAGGTCACGCTGACCGTAAGTCAGTTTAGCACCATTATATGATCCTGAAAGAGATACAAGGGTATTCTCAAGGTTATAGGAAGGTGTCAGAGAAAGACTGTATGAGAAATCTTTTTTAGTAATGACATTATAGGTAAGGTTCAGTTCAAGACCGCTGCTCCTGATTTTTCCAAGGTTTAACCAAGCCGAATTCCAGATGTTTGGAGGAGTCGGAACTTCATAAGAGAAAAGAAGGTCAGTGGTTGTTCTTGTATAGAAGTCAAACGAACCTGAGATCTTTGATTTAAGAATTGAGAAGTCAAAACCTGCGTCAAATTCGCCTTTTTTCTCCCACTTAAGATCTTTGTTTGCGTTGCTGATAGGCTGATAAACCGGCACCCAGTTACCATTATAGTCGAAGTTGCCTGATACACCAAAACGAAGTAATGAGATGTAGCTGCTTGATGGCTGGTTACCTGTAATACCGTAGTTAGCACGTATCTTCAGGTTGTCAAGAAAATCAACATTAAGGAATTTTGCGAGGTCAGCACCACCACCGATAGCCGGGAATAATCCCCATTTATTGTTGGCACCAAACCTTGAAGAACCTTCGTAACGGGCACTTGCTGTTAAGAAGAAGGTATTGTTAAGATTCAGGTTAACACGTCCGAAGAAAGCGATAAGCCTGTTAGCGTCCTGATAACTTGTTATTGTACCTTTTCCGTCTTTGAAATCTTTAGCTGCAAAAAGGTTATTGTATGAGAAGGCATCGGTAAGGAAATTGCCACCCTGAGCATAGTTACCTGAATTATTATAATCCTGATAAGAATATCCACCGAGTACTGTCATATTTAAAGCAGATGTAACATCACCAGTCCAATGTGCTGTAGTTTCAAAAAGTTTACTGGTTGAATAGTCTTCACTTATAGAAGCAAGACCATTCCTGTTCATACCATTCCAATAGCTGTTTTTGTCAAAGTACTGACCATTCCAATGGTTGGTATTCTGAATTGAATAGAATGCATCAACGATAAGGCCTTTGAGAACTTCATAAGCACCTTTAATAGAAAGGTTCATGAGTTTATCCCTGCCGTCGTTTTTGTCTTCAGTTGCAATCTGTACCGGGTTATAATAATCATACAATACCTGGTTGAAATAGCCGTCATACTGTGTATAAGCAGGATCTGTGCTTTTTACAGGAGCAGTCGGGTTGAAAATGGTTGCATAACGGAAAGCGTCGGTAAAACCATACTGTGCTTTCTTTTCTGTTGCACCGACATTCAGGTCGAGAGTTAATTTATCGTTAAGAGCTTTCTGTGTAATATTGATCCTTCCATTAAGCTGGGTGTTACCTGTATTGATCATAACGCCCTGTGCATCGCGGTAGTTTATAGAAGCCCTATAGCTGGTTTTGTCACTTCCGCCCGACATTGAGAGGTTGTGTACCTGTGAGTAACCTGTTCTTGTTAATTGATCAAACCAATTGGTGTTTGCACCAAAATCTGTTCCAAGACCGGTAGCTTTAGAAAGAGCTCTCCACTGTGTTGAACTCATTACAGGAACGGTTTTAGCAACCATATCGGCAGTACCATAAACATTATAGTCAATTACTGCAGTTCCTTTTTTACCTTTTTTTGTGGTAACGAGAATAACACCGCTTGAACCCCTTGTTCCATAAATAGCAGCTGCAGAACCGTCTTTAAGAACGTTGATGTTTTCAATATCGTTAGGATCTACGTTTGCGAGATCACCACCAATGATACCGTCAATAACGATCAGCGGGCCTGTGTTGGCACCGATTGTGCTGAGACCTCTTAGGCGAATGTCATAACCACCGTTAGGGTCGCCACCAGGTTTGGTGATCGACAAACCGGAAACCTTACCCTGGATAAGTTGTACCGGGCTGCTTACAGCACCTTTGTTGAATTCGTCTGATTTCACACTGGTAATAGAGCTGGTTACTTCCCTCTTTTTCTGAGTACCATAACCTACTACGACTACTTCACCAAGAGCACTTGTTGCAGGAGCAAGAACAACACTAAGAGTTGTCTGGGCACCTACTGTTATTGTCTGGGGTGTGTAACCGATGAAGGTGAAGGTCAGAGCTGCCTGAGGACCAGGAACGATAATACTGAATTTTCCATCAATATCAGTCATTGCACCGGTAGTAGTACCCTGAACAACAATGTTTACGCCCGGAAGCGCACCTTCAGTTGCGGATGTTACCTTACCGGTAACAGTCCTTTGTTGAGCGCTGGCAATGCTTATCGCAAAGCCAAGGAGAAAAAGAAAAAGGATTCCTCTCCTCCACAGAAACACGGAATTTCTCAAAGTTCCCATAGTTAAATTTAGTTTTAAGGTTGTTTAATTTAATTGCATAGTTTAAATTAAATGTTCTTTTGGCACCAATATATGCGCATGTTAGCACCTGCACATTTTGATCCCGCTCAAATATAGAAATATTTTATTTTAAATTGTTAATGTATTTTAACAAACTTTTAGTTAAAGTTAAGGTATTTTTCAACAAAATCCGTGTCTCGTTATGTCCTGTTTATCAATACTATATAAAATATTACTTTATATCAAACGATTGAATAACTTCCATGTTCCTGATTACTTTTCTGCTGTTAATGTTAAAATTTATTTAAATAGACCATAAATCAGAAAAAGTGGCTGAAAATAATTGCCGGAAATGTCTCCTCCCAGGAGTAATTTCTCTTTCTTTTACCGTGAAAATGAAAACTGATGCCTATTACTATAAGGTATGCTGTAATTCTTAATGCTGTATAGATGAAACCAGAAAACTGTTACCATGAGTTGCCGCTTCTTATTAGGTTTTTAAGATTCCCTGTTCTATATTTGTAAGAGACAAGGGACCAAACATGAAGTTTCACTCTCTTGGTTATATTAACTTATTAAATTTGTCCTTATAAAATGAAAAAACTACTGACAATCACTTTGATGCTGGGAGCATGTTCCTACTGTTTCGCCCAGAATGCACCTGTAACACCGCCACCGCCTGCTCATCCTTCAGGACCCGATAAAATGATTCCGGGGATGACCGAAATTTGGGATCCTGAAGTTAAAATTGTTGAACCCGGGAAAACTAACAGCGAGGCTCCGGCTGATGCAATTGTTCTTTTCAATGGCGGAGACATTAATTCAGAATGGACCGACAGTAAAGGAAACCCTTCAAAATGGATTGTACAGGATGGTGAACTTGTTTGCGTAAGAGGATCCGGTGTAATTCAGAGTAAACGTAAATTTGGAAGTGTCCAGCTTCATGTCGAGTGGAAAACACCTTCGGAAGTTAAAGGTGATAGTCAGGGCAGGGGCAACAGCGGTGTCTTTTTACAGGGACTTTATGAAGTTCAGGTACTTGACAGTTATAATAACAGGACCTACAGGAACGGCCAGGCAGGAAGTTTATATAAACAATATGCTCCACTGGTTAATGTATCAAGGAAGCCGGGAGAATGGCAGGCATACGATATAATATATACAGCGCCGACTTTTGGAGCCGATACCACGGTTTATGCTACTCCCCCGAGGGTAACTGTTCTTCATAACGGAGTTCTTGTTCAGAATAATGTTGTTCTAAGGGGACCTACCGAATATATAGGAATTCCCGAATACTTTATTAAAGTTCACGGCCCGGGAAGCCTGATACTCCAGGATCATGGAAACCCTGTAGCTTACAGGAATATATGGATCAGGGAGTTATAGACTGCCTTCTTAATTTTTCTTAATTATTTGTCCGCTTTGAATAATTTGATTTTAATTATTTAAATTTATCGGTCAATTTTAAACTATCTCAACTTTAACTAACTTATTTAACTTTAAACCACCTGATGATGAAAGAAGATTCAAACAACATGACGCGCAGGTCATTTATCGGGACCACAGGAGCAGTAGCAGCAGGGCTTACAATATTACCCAGTTCTGTTGTCAGCGGCCTTGGCCACAAAGCCCCCAGCGACAAACTCAATATTGCCGTAGTTGGAATTGGAGGAATGGGTAATTCAAACCTTAAGCATGTATCACCAACAGAAAATATTGTTGCTCTCTGTGATGTCGATTGGGGATATTCTAAGAAAGTATTTGCTGCCAACCCAAATGCCAAAGCTTACTGGGATTGGAGAAAGATGTATGATGAAATGGGCAAATCGATTGATGCAGTTATTGTTGCAACAGCCGACCATTCACATGCAGTTGTCTCAGCAAATGCAATACAGCTTGGCAAACATGTTTATTGCCAGAAACCTTTGACACACACTGTTTATGAATCCAGACTTCTGACCAAACTTGCTGCAAAATACAAGGTTGCAACACAGATGGGAAACCAGGGTTCTTCAGATATAGGTGTAAACCAGACAATTGAGTGGATACAGGCTGGCGAAATCGGGGAAGTAAAGAAAGTTGAAGCTTTCACCGACCGTCCTATCTGGCCACAGGGTCTGAACGTTCCTAAAGGTGAATGGGTTCCCGATACACTTAACTGGGATCTTTTCATAGGCCCGACAAAGATGCGTCCATATAATAGTCTCTATACTCCATGGAACTGGCGAGGCTGGTGGGATTTTGGAACAGGCGCTCTTGGTGATATGGCTTGCCATATTATGCACCCGGTCTTTAAAGCCCTCAAATTACAGTATCCTATCAAAGCTCAGGGTAGTTCAACTCTCTTATTGAGCGATTGCGCTCCTAATGCCCAGATGGTGAAACTTACATATCCTGAAAGGGTTGCCCCTAAAGGTGCAAAAATTAAATATCCGCAGGTTGAGGTAACCTGGTTTGATGGCGGTCTGGAACCAGCTAAACCAGCAGGCTGGCCAGCAGGTAAAAATATGAATGATGGCGGCGGCGGAGTTATCTTCCACGGCTCAAAAGACACTCTCATCTGTGGTTGCTATGGTAAAAATCCTTGGTTACTATCAGGACGTAAACCAGAAGTTCCTCATACTGAAAGAGTAATTGAAAAAGCAATGGATGGCGGTCACGAAATGGACTGGGTACGTGCATGCAAAGAGACTCCTGAAAACAGAATGAAGACAAAATCTGACTTTTCAGAGTCAGGACCATTCAATGAAATGGTTGTTATGGGTGTTCTTGCTGTCAGACTTCAGGGACTTAATAAGGAACTTGAATGGGATGGCGAGAAGATGCAGTTTACAAATATCAGCGATACAGAAACCCTCAGAACTGTTATATCGGATAACTTCACCATCACTGACGGTGACCCGAGATTCGACAGAAAGTATACTGATGCCGTGAATGCCCAGCAGTTTGCTGCAGAAATGGTTAAGCATACCTACCGCAAGGGATATGTTCTGCCTGATATGCCAGTTTAATCTGTTTACAGATTTTGAATAAATAAAAGGGGCTGGATCGATTGATTCAGCCCTTTTTTTAATTCTAAATTCCTTTCAACCCTATATCTTCTGCTACTAACCTCATTCCCATTATGCAATCTGTTATCAGTTCATCAAGAGTAACTTCAAGCATCTCAGCACCTTTCTCAATTACAGATCTGTCGACTCCTGCTGCAAACCTCTTATCATTCCATTTCTTCTTTACCGACCTTGCCTCCATATCCATTATGCTCTTTGACGGCCGTACAAGTGCACTTGTGGTAACAAGCCCTGTTAATTCGTCAACCGCATAAATGGTCTTCTCCATCAGCGACAGGGGCTCAACATCCGTTACCAGACCCCAGCCATGGCTCAACACTGCCCTGATGTATTCTACAGGCCATTCGTTTTCTATAAGGATCTGTTCAGTCATTTTGCAATGTTGTTCAGGATACATTTCATAATCGAGATCGTGGATAAGGCCAATGACTCCCCATTTGTCCGGATCTTCTCCTGCTTTCACGGCCATAAACCTCATAACGGCTTCTACAGAAAGGGCATGTTTCATCAGACTCTCTGACTTGTTGTATTTAAGAAACAGCGCAAGCGCTGATTCACGGTTTGGCATTTTATCGGGCATGGCTGTAATTATTTTGCAATTTTTTAATCAGCAGTAGTTTTATTGAAGATAAAAGACAAAAGTAAAAAGACAAAAGTAAAAAGACAAAAGTAAAAAGACAAAAATGAAGAATCTTCTAAACCATCTAAGTTCCTTTTATCTTTCTTAGAACTTTAATCTCCTTCCCTGAGTCCACTCCGAAAAGTAATAATTTTTATTTTCAATTGTTCTTACCCCCAAGCCCTGAAAGGGGAACAATTGAAAATCAGCAAGTTTTAAAGTCTCCTTTAGG
>CAIPJU010000796.1 GCA_903865465.1 uncultured Bacteroidota bacterium | reverse complement strand
ATTCAGCATTTCCAATTCAAATCTTGGCTTGCAAGCCTTGAATTCTTGTGTATGATTCCCGACACTCAAATTATTTTTTTTGATATGACTTATAGATTTTTAATCCGAAAAAAGATTAAACTCATGGCAGAATTTGTCGTCTTAAATTCATTGATTTGTTTTTATTGATAATACGTCCAACTTTTGTATTTTTAAAGAAAAAAGAGATGGATTTTAATATTAAGCTGAAAAACGGTCAGGTACTTAAGGGAATGATTCAAAGTCCGGGGGAAAATACCATCGCGGTTGTCATTCTCGTACATGGATTAGGCGAACATATTAACAGGTATAATTATTGGGCCAACCTGTTCAGACGTGAAGGGATTGCCTTCCTGGGCATGGATCTGCCAGGACATGGCCGCTCCGAAGGGAAGAGGGGCTATATAAGAAACTACGGGATTCTTTCTGAAATGATTGATATCCTGATCAGCAGCTGCAAGAAGACCTTTCCCGGAACTCCTGTTTTTCTCTACGGACATAGTTTGGGAGGAGGAATTGTAACAGATTATCTCCTACGGAGGAACCCGTCAGTCAAAGGGGCTATTGTGACATCTCCCTGGCTGAAGCTTTCATTCGAGCCGGCAAAATCCAAGGTTCTGCTTGCCAAGGTGATGAAATTTATTCTTCCTTCGCTTGCACAGCCATCAGGTCTGGTTGTCAACTATATTTCGCATGACCCGGTTGTTGTTGAGGCTTATAAAAACGACCCATTGGTCCATGACAAGATTTCAGTAAGCCTTTTTTATGGAGCAATGAATGCTGCTGATTATTCACTCAGTCATGCAAATGAGCTGAGGATAAGCACTCTTATGCTTCATGGAAGTGATGATCAGATTACCTCTCCGGAAGGAAGCAGGGAGTTTGCTTCAAAAAATAAGTTTACCGAGTTGAAGATTTGGGATGGAGGATATCACGAGCTTCACAATGAATCATTTAAAGATGAAGTTTTTGCCTTCATCATGAAGTGGATAAACGGACAACTTGGTTAGAAGATCCTCTATAAGCCCGGAATGGAGCTAAGGACTACTTTCAATATTGAGCCTTCAGGAGACAGGATAACCTATAACGATTCTGTAATTTTTATTGGTTCCTGCTTTGCATCTTCAATGGGACTCGGAATGCAAAAGGGGCGGATGCCGGTAATGATAAATCCTTCTGGTGCGGTTTATAATCCGGTATCGGTAATACAGACCATTGAAAACATCATATCAGACAGGGATTTTACAAAAGATGATCTTTTTAAATTCAATGGAAAATGGATAAGCTTCAGCCATCATACCGAATTCTCTTCTGAGGATCCTGTTCTGTTACTTGATAAAATTAACAGGAAGAACAGGGAGGCAGCTTCATTTATCAAAAAGGCAGGATTTCTGTTCATAACGTTTGGAACCTCAAGGGTTTTCAGGTTTACAGGAACCGGCTCTGTGGTTTCAAACTGCCATAAGGTTCCTGCCTCAATGTTCCGGTCAGAACTTCTTGGTGTTGATGAGACAGTTGGGTTATGGACCCGGCTCCTTGAAAGGCTCAGGGAACTTTACCCCGGATTGAAAGTTATTTTCACAATAAGTCCGGTACGTCACTGGAAAGACGGGGCTCATGGAAATCAGGTAAGCAAATCTGTACTCTTTCTCATTGTAGAGGAACTACTGAAACATCCATCTAATCCACAGTATTTTCCTGCTTATGAGCTTGTTATGGATGATCTTCGCGATTATAGGTTCTATGCCGAGGATATGCTGCACCCCTCTTCATCAGCCATAAGCTACATAAGGGAAGCTTTTGAAACCTGCTATTTCGACAGAAAAACACTGGATGTAAGAAATGAAATTGAGAATATAGTCAAAGCCACAGAACACAGGTTTAATACCGATTCCACAGCAAACAGGGAAAGCTTTGCCGGACAGATGATTAAAAAAATTTCGGAGGCCGCGAAGAAATATCCTTTTGTTGACCTTACTCCCGAACTGGAGTATTTCAGGGGGTTTTTGAGTTTATAATTAAATCAGAATTTGAACAATTATCTTTTGAATATTGTTTGAGCTGCAAACCCTGAACAGTATGAAGAGAACTTTTATTTCAGTTTTAGTAATAATTCTAACATTTACGATTGGCTATTCGCAGCAAAATTCGGGATCAATAAAAGGACGAGTTTTTAATTCCACAACAAACCAGGGGGTCCCCTTCGCGACAATTCTTGTTTGGGGTACAACAACCGGAGCAGTTACCGATGTTGAAGGCAATTATTCACTTCAGGGTTTAAAGCCCGGGTTTGTTGAACTGAGAGTATCTTCGGTTGGATTCAGGACTTTTATATCAGGGGCGGTGATGGTTACTAACAGCAACCGTGTGAACCTCGACATACCACTTGAGGAGATAAGTATAGGAATAGGCGAGGTAGTGGTAAAAGCGTCTCCTTTTGCAAAAAAGATTGAGACTCCGCTTTCAGTGAGGATTATCGGAATCGATGAAATAGAAAAGAATCCCGGCGGAAACCGCGATATTTCAAAGGTGATTCAGTCATTTCCGGGAGTAGCATCGACACCTGCTTTCAGGAATGATGTCATTGTCAGGGGAGGGGGGCCAAATGAAAACCGATTCTATGTCGACAACATTGAGATACCTTATCTTAATCATTTTTCAACTCAGGGTTCATCGGGAGGACCAATTGGTATAATAAATGTGGATTTTGTGCAGTCGGTTGATTTTTTATCAGGCGCTTTTCCTGCTTCAAAAGGGAATGCCCTCAGCTCTATTCTGAACTTCACTTTTATCGATGGGAACAAAGAAAAGATGAAATACCGGGCAACTCTGGGAGCCTCCGATCTTGGTCTTACTCTTAATGGTCCGCTTGGTAAAAAAAGCACCCTCCTATTATCAGTCCGCCGATCATATCTCAAGTTCCTGTTCACGGCGCTTAAATTGCCTTTTCTTCCAACCTACACCGATTTTCAGCTTAAATATAAGGTGCGTTTCAATACCCGGAATGAGCTCTTAATCCTCGGTATGGGTGCCAAGGACGACTTTTCTCTGAATCTCAAGGCCAATGAGACAGAATATCAACGTTATATACTGGATTATGTCCCTGTTCAGGAACAATACAGTTACGTCATGGGAATCGTCTACAAACACTATGGTGTGAAAGGCTATGATACATGGGTTCTCAGCAGGAATTATCTCAACAATTCTGAGTACAAATATTTAAATAATGTAGTTACTGATGCCAACAGGCTGCTCGACTATTTATCGGGTGAAGGTGAGATTAAGGCAAGGTATGAGAAGACAATAACCGATCTGAAGGGATTCAAATTAAGTTATGGCGCCGGATATGAATATGCCCATTACAGGAATTCAACATTCCGCCGTGTTTTCTACAAGGGTTCCGAAGACGATATTAATTATGATACAAATCTTAAACTCGGGAAATTCAGTATTTTCGGACAAGCCAGCAGAACAGTTCTTAATGACAAGCTGAGCCTCTCCTTCGGACTTCGTACCGATGCAAACAATTATTCTTCGGCAATGTCAAATCCTCTCAGCCAGCTGTCGCCAAGGTTTTCTGCCTCATATTCTCTTACCGGCAAGTTAAGTCTGAATTTCACTATGGGAAGATATTACCAGCTGCCGCCCTATACTGCCCTTGGTTATTCCGAGGCAGGTACAGTGCTGATAAACAGGAATAATCTGAAGTATATTGCTGCTGATCACATTAATGCGGGTATTGAGCTTATTCCTTCCGAAAACGTCCAGTTTACCATCGAAGGTTTCTACAAGAAGTATACAAAATATCCATATTCTGTAAGGGATTCCGTACCTCTTTCGAGCAAGGGTGCCGGATATGGCATTTTCGGTGATGAGGAACTTACTTCGACTGCTGTAGGAAGGGCATATGGATTTGAACTTCTGGGCAGGTTTAAGGAATTTCATGGAATCAATATGATCTTTTCCTATACTTATGTAAGGAGTGAGTTCAGGGGTCTGAAT
>CAIPJU010000795.1 GCA_903865465.1 uncultured Bacteroidota bacterium | reverse complement strand
CTGTTATTCCAGTTTGAAATAAGTTTTCTGATTTTGGTATTATCAGGTAAATTCCCATCAGTGTCCTCAAAAAACTCCATAAGAAGAATATTTTTTAGCTGTTCTGAGGTATGTTTTTTTCTAAGGTGATTATATTCATCTTCGGTATAAACGCATATAAAAAGTTTTTCGAGAACCGAAGTAAATATGTCAAACTGCTTAAGCAGGTTTTTTGCATCATCGGGTGATGGTTTATCATCAAAAAACTCAAGTGAATCAATAAGTTCTTCACAGTTTAGTTTTATCCGGTCAATTACCTTATCCCAGAGAATGATGAGGTTTAGTAAGCTGTTTTCTGAAAAAAAGAGATCGTGTTCAATAGCTTTTTTGACCTCTTTTGGATTGTCTGATTTCTTAATATAATTCATAAACTCGTGCCAGAATATTAGTTTATGATGTGGTTTTGAATCAAGTTTAAGAAACAGTAAAAGATTAAAGGTGATAAAACTCTGTTTCACGTAATAAAAGCTTTGATCGGGTTCGTCAGCTGCCGGCAGAGGATCCTCAGAATAATAATCGGTAAACTTGTTGAATATGATCCGTTTGATATAAGGCTGAAAATCGCACCTTGTATCATATTTCGACAATATATTTTTTATCATTTGCTGAACAGCATTGAAAATGACATCTGATAATATCTCATTTTTTGTAATAAAATCAAGCCATTTTTTGTAGTGTTCATAAATCTTACTGTTCAGACTTTCTGTAAGAGTTTCAAAAGCGGGGAGATTTGCGGGTATCTCTTTCGAAATCCGTGCCAGAGCATTTATGGGAGAATTAATGATTATTTGGTCAAAGCTGTTATCAGGTAAAGCATTCAGCCATTCAGGATATGATTCTTTTGTTAATGTTTTACAACCTGGCGATGCACTTTGTAAAAATCCGTTTAAATCCTTAATCCTTGCTTCAATAATAGGATCAATAAAATCATTGATCAGAAACTTTTGTTTATGCCTGATCTCAGCGACTATCTCAATCAGATTGTAAATAGGCAGATATGATGTTAGTTTTTCGAACAGAGCTGAGAATTCGGCTCTTATGTCGGGTTCATGGAGGTTTTCCACATAATGACTATCATTAAGTAAGTCCTTTATACTGTTTTTTTTCTTTAAAGACTTGTTAAGTTCATCTGATTCTGACTGCTTCTGCATGACTGGTATATAGCTTATTGTGTATGAATTGCAATTTTGATAGGTAAAATATGTCAATTTTTGCCGGCTGCCTGATAGCTGAATTTTCTTCCTGTTACATCACTAATACATTATAAATGTAGATTCTTCTCATGAGAATTAAAAATATTTACTTATTTAAAGTCGATGGTTAAAATTTGCGATCCAAACCTAAACGGATTTTTAACCCGGATCTGATTCATTTCCGGCTTGTTTAATATACTTTAAAATTAATCTGTTTATATCATGGTCTGATTGATTCGTTACTCTTAGGTTGGGGGAAATGATGGACCGAGCCAGCTCCGTTGGCGAGCCCGGAGAAGCCAAAATCAATGAATATATGAATGATTATAGATACTCATAAAAAAGTATTAGGGATTTGTCTAAATCAAAAACTTTTAGTCAGGAAAAAATATTAAATTTGGAATGATACCGGATTATTTAATCCTTAGTTTAGTAATACATATTTCTTTGGATGAAATATAGAATTGAAATATCAGAACTCTTGATTTTATCGGGAATGACATTTCTGTTTAACTCTTGTTTTAAATCATCTTCTATCCCTGAAGTTACTACGATTCCGGTTTCTATTGTTTCAAATACAATGGCATCTTCGGGAACCAATGGGCTTGCATGGCAGACAAATTCAGGACAACATGCTTTTCCCGTACGTTGCATAAAGATTGATCGTTTTGTAATGTTTTGAATATTAACTTTTTGTTAATCAGAAAACTTTGAATTTGAAAACAGCTCTTAATCTGAATAATTTCCGGCGCAACCTAATAATAGTCCCATGAAAAAAGTATCTCGTATATCAGCAGTAATATTTTTCACAGCCATATTTTTCTTATTTACAAAATGTGAAGAAAAAAAAAGCCTTCCTGTGGTTGTTACCAAACCGGCATCTGAAATAACCTATACTTCAGCATCTTCAGGTGGTGCTGTTACTGACGAAGGGGGGACTGCCCTTACTGATGTGGGTGTCTGCTGGAATACAGTAGCAAATCCCAAAGTTGCAAATAGTAAATCTGCTGCCACTGCCGGATTCGGACCGTTCAAAAGTGAATTGATTCAGCTGTCGCCCAACACTAAATACTATCTGAGGGCATATGCAACGAATTCAGTTGGTACCGCTTATGGCAATGAAGTAAGTTTTACAACAGTTCAAAGTGAACCGCCAACCCTTATTACCACAGTCGTCACGTCAATTAATCAGACAAGCGCCTTAACAGGTGGCAATATCACAAGGGATAATGGAGCACAGGTAACAATACGTGGTGTATGCTGGGATACTATCGCTCAGCCAACAGTGGAATTGAGTCAGAAAACAGGTGACGGGTCCGGCACAGGTACATTTACGAGCAACCTGACTAATTTGAAACCAGATACTAAATACTATGTCAGGGCTTTTGCATCAAGTACTGCCGGGACAGGGTATGGCAATGAGATAAATTTTACAACCAGCGAAATAACAATTCCTGATGTATCAACTGACCAGGCAAGCCTAATCACTCAGGTAAGTGCTGTTTCGGGCGGGAACGTAACCAATGACAGAGGATCTGCGATAACGCTTCGTGGAATTTGCTGGAGCATAAGTACCGCACCTACAATCGGTTTAAGCACAAAAACAGTTGAAGGTGCAGGAAAAGGAGTCTTCGTTGGTAATCTAACAGATCTGCTGCCTGGTACGACCTATTATGTTCGTGCCTATGCGACCAATATTGCAGGTACAGGTTATGGTAATGAAGTAACATTTTTAACCAGTCCCGCGGCAAAAGCTAACGTTACTACGGCAGATGCCACTTCAATTTCTTTCAATTCAGCTATTTCCGGAGGTGATATTACAAATGACTTTGGAGGACCGGTGACCGCAAAAGGTATCTGCTGGAGCACTAATCCGGGTCCAACAGTTGACTTGCTTACAAAAACAAGCGACGGTACTGGTTCCGGTATTTTTTCAAGTAATCTTATTGGTCTGGACCAGAATACTCAATACTACGTGAGAGCATATGTTACAAACATTGCTGGTACAAATTATGGTAATGAAGTTACATTCACAACCAGCCCATTTTCCTCACCCAGTTTGACGACATCTCTTATATCGGCTATTGGGCTGAACAGTGCAACTTCAGGAGGGGAAGTCACAAACGAGAACGGTTCTATGGTGATTTCACGGGGAGTATGCTGGAGTACCTCATCGGCTCCAACCATTGGATTGGCCACAAAAACTGATGACGGCACTGGTCCCGGTATTTTTACAAGTGTTATATCAGGACTCCAGCCTGGTACAACCTATTATGTCAGAGCCTATGCCACTAACGGGATTGGAACTTCCTATGGAAATGAGATCGTTTTTAATACTATGATCGCGGATGTTATAGGAAATAATTATAATACAGTTACTATCGGAGCACAGGTCTGGATGTCTGAAAACCTTAAAACTTCAAAATACAATGATAATTATGATATAACTTATACGCCTGTTTATTCTGACTGGGCAAGTCTTACTGTTCCTGGGTACTGCTGGTACAATACCGGCAACAGTTCGGTTTATGGCGCTCTTTACAACTGGTATGCTGTTAGCTCTACCAGTAACGGGGGGAAAAACATTTGTCCTGTAGGCTGGCACGTTCCTTCTGATTCTGACTGGGATATACTTGTAGCTTATCTTGGAGGGGATGGTATGGCAGGAGGGAAACTTAAAGAGGCAGGAACGAGCCATTGGGCAAGTCCTAATACCGGGGCAACAAATGAGACAGGGTTTAATGCACTGCCTGCAGGTGTTCGCAATAACGGTGGTGGAGCATTTACCGGTGCTGGGAGTTATGCAGCATTCTGGAGTAGCACTGAAAACAGTCCGGGATTAGCCTGGTACAGGGATCTTCAGCCCTGGTGGAGTACCATACTCAGGAATACTAGAAATGAAGTGGATGGGCTTTCTATCCGTTGCCTGAAAGACCAATGATCCAGCCTGTTTCACTTTTGTACCCCATTCATTCCATAGTTGCTTTCCTGCTGGAAAAGGTAATGCTATCGCCCTTCCCATTAATTATGCTTTTAACGATACTTTCCTTATTTCCGTTCAGCCAGAAAATTATTTTGTGATGGATGCTATTTTCCAGCCATGAAGGGGTTTCAATTGCATTGTCAACAATAACAGGTGCATCATAAAATACGTTATAAATACCGAGTCCCCATGCCTCATGGCTTTTAACTCCATCGCTAACCTTATATGAAGCGTAGCCGTTTACTCCGTCGTGATTCCATGAGCTGACCGTTGGCGGATCATAGGGCATCTCGCTCTGATAGAAATATACTCTGCCCTTATTACCATTCCACAGGGTCTGGTATTCCTGGAAATGCTCATTAAATAATCCATAAATGGTGACATCATCTCCATTTACGATTAAGCCGTTGGCGCACCTGTTTTTGTCCCAGCCAACACCATTTCCATGATCGGCTCTCCATAGCCAGACATGGTCAACAAAAACATTATTGCTGTTGATGGTCATGCAGTTGTGAGCTGATCCCTCTGCTTGTCCGCCGACCCTGAAAAAAATATCATACAGGAAAGCGGGATCTGAAGAATGCATACTTCGGGAATTTGGCTCCCCGACTGAGAGAAGAGTCTCTGATTTAATAGCACCAGCGTCGATCAATAGTCCGCAAACCGATATCCCGTCGACATCTGAAATCTCAAGAACAGTGTTGCCGTTTGCAGGCAGTAGGGTCGGCATCCCCAGTCCGATAATAACTGTGCCTTTTCGTGTGACTTTGAGACTTTTTTCAAGAGAGTAGATTCCCGGGGTAATCAGAAGATTCTTTCCTTCGCTTAGCGCAGAATTAATTGTCGTGGAGTTATCAGTTTCCGGTTTCGCGATGTAAAAATCAGTAATAGGAATATTTTTTCCTTTATTCAGGGGATTTATCCATCCGGGACCTGATGAATTCCTTTTTAATTCAGGGATTTGAATTTCGTAACCACTCTTTGTAATAGTTATGAATGGCTTTTCACGAACCAGGGGAGTCTCTTTAATAACAGTATATGGTTTTTCAGGCCATTCGCCTGAAGGTGGATCCTGTATTCCCATAAAAAACATGTTCCAGTTTGCTCCAGTCCACTTTCCCCATTGGGTATTTCGGGAGAACCACTGTTGCTGGGGACCGGAATTTACTGTCCCGTCAATTTTTGAATCGGCAAGAAAGCCTCCGCTTGCATAGCCAATATCAAAAAGATTCAGATTGCCTTTGATATGAACCCTTCTCATTGGAGCCGCCTGCGACACTCCCCAGGTATTAGTCGAATCAACCATTGGTATTATGGTCAGGTTTTCGACTGACCTCCAGAAGTTAGTCAGTACGCTCTTCCACTGGGTGGTGATCGACCTTACTGCACCTTCAATAACCACATCTTCAGGGGAGGAGCCTAAGCCCATAACCTGCATATAGTATCCGAGCCTTATGTCAAGTTTGTATTTTCCAGGTTTAAACATTAAGGCATAACGGTTTCTGTTGAATTCGCTTTTTTTGCCAGTCTGCCTTTTAAACAGTGTATCAAGTAATACCTGAACCTTTTTCATATCCATCGAGGGATCAAATACAAAGACGTCCGCACCAAAAGAAGGAACGTTATATACAGAAGAACCTGATATTGGTTTCTCTTTCAAATGATTAGCTCCCTGCGAATAGCTTATCAGTGACAGCGCAAAAAACAGCGTAATAAACAGAAATAAAACTTTTTTCATTTTACCCGGGGTTTTATTTAAGAGTGTTGTTTAGTTAATAACTTGATCTGCAATTGCTTTTTCAAGAATAGAGCTGTTTAAGTGGAGGCTTCTTTATTACATTATACTGCCCTTACAGACATTCATGCAAATGTATTCATAATTTTGATTGTCACTTTCCGGATGTACCTGCTATAATAATAAAGTAACCTCGTTTCATATTTTGTCCGAAGTTAAATTTAATCTGAAAGTAATAATTGCACTTTAAATTACCTTCAAATTTATAAAAAACCTCCGAAAATAAACCGGATGCATAATTACCCATTCATTTCGTAAGATGCCCGGCAAACAGCATATTTGTCTGTACAGGCATGAAATGCCCGCAACGCACTTTTTTAATGCTTATACCAACCTGGAGGTGAAATTGTAAACCTCCATATTTACCTGTATCACCGGGGTTCTATCCTATGATGGCATCTTTTAAGTAATATCTAAGATATAACGCATTAGTAATAAGTATTATATATTTAAAATACTAAAAAAAAGAGAATTCAAGAAGAATGAAGGATCTAAATATAATTGGTATATTTGAGACCAATTCCAAATGAGGGAATGCGTTCTTTTTATCTGACATAGATGAAACAAACATCTGTTTTCGGAATTGAGTTTTTATTTTACTTTCAACACTGGTTTAAATCATAGTTCAAATTTAGGTGAGGGGTAACCAAAATGAAGAATATTAAAGCCGAAGGAAAGAAAGTTCAGAACAAAAAGAAAATCACCAGAAAGTCAGCAATCACAAAAATAGGACTTACTGGTTTAGCAGCCAGTTCAATGATGTTCTTGCTGAATGAACCAACAATGGGTCAGGATAATCCCAATTCTCCCAATATTCCACCCGACTGGCCGTGATACATAATAATCCTGTTATGCTCCATAATATCTATAAAAAGGTCAATAACAGCCATATAGTCTGGTTCGGGCAATCCAACAGATGGGTTCAGTTTGAAGAGCCTGCGTGGTTTGTTAACAGGCTTTACCACAAAGGTATCGACAGCTATGCTATTTCCTGTAGATTAGCCCGAAAATATAATATCCCGCCTATGGAATGCCAAGCCTTTGTTGATGAGATATGCGCCACTATTACAGATTTATCCAAACCTGTTACAGTCTCTTCTTCAAATTTTAATTCCGCCTGCTTCTCTGCTGATTATTCATTTGTTCCCTACTCATGCAGGCATTATCTGATTGGCAGAAAGCGCTTTGCCCTCTCTTACGAGACACGGCTTGCCGAGTATTGTATTCATCCCCCACTCGCCCATCTCGAAATAAGCCATTCTGAAAATGTGGATATCCATTATGAAATATGCAATCGTACTGATATATCTGCTATAAGGGAAAAGAACGATCCTGAAACGACCCATGTTTTTAACGATTTTAACCGTCTCAGAAAAAGACTGTTCATCAAAATGGTAAATACTGTTTACCATAAAACAAATAACGATTGGTTATCATTCGTACATGCATCGGCTTTGACAGATGGAAAACAAACTGTACTTCTTTCGTCGGCAAGCGGTTCGGGAAAAAGCACAATGGCGGCATTGCTGCAAGCCAGGGGATTGAAGCTGGTTTCTGACGACTTTGTACCTATTGACGGAAAAACCCAATGCGCTAATCCTTTTCCTGCTGCCATATCGGTAAAAGAGGGCGCCTTTGATCTCCTAAGTTCATATTATGGTAACCTCCGTGATATTACCTTTAACAGATATGAATATACGCACAAATCGGTACGGTACCTGACACCTAAGTACGCCGAAATGACTGGCCTGACAGCACGACCCGTAAAAGGCATTGTTTTCATTCGATATAATCCTCTGGCATCATGTGATTTTACACCTGTCCCGTCAGATGAAGCGCTTAAACTATTTCATGAGCAGGCTTGGGTATCAGGTAGTTCTGAACATGCAGAAGTTTTTCTAAACTGGTTTTTAAATTTGAAATTTTTCAGACTGGAATATGGCAATACGGAAGATGGTATAAATAAAGTACTTGGATTATTTGAAATGTAATGGCTGATCATATTTGGATAATTTGATGATAATTTTCAACTTATTAATTTATTAAAAGTGAAAAAAAATATTCTGATCACAATATGGTTATTTTCAATAGCATCTATTGTTAATGCCCAGATTACAAAAACAGTTGGCGGAACAGGTGCCAACTATTCGACACTCAAATCGGCTTTTGATGCGATCGATGCAGGCTCCATAACAGGAGCGATTACCCTTCAGATAACCGGAAGCACTACCGAAACTGCTTCTGCGGTCCTCAACTCAAGCGGGAGCGGAGGTGCAAGCTATACATCAGTAACTATTTATCCTACTGTTTCAGGTATGTCAATTTCGGGAAGTCTTAATGCACCTCTCATCGATCTGAACGGCGCCTCCGGGGTAATTATCGATGGAAGGGTAAATACAACCGGCTCAACGATAGATCTTATTATCTCTAATACAAGTACATCGAACACGACTGGTACTTCAACTATCAGGTTTATCAATGGTGCTTCTTCAAATACAATAAAATATTGCACGATTAAAGGTTCCGAAACCAGTACGAGCGCCGGTGTCCTTTTCTTTAGTACCAGTACAGGAGCAAACGGTAATAAAACCAATACCATCGACAATAACAACATAACATGCTCGGCCGACCTCAACAGACCCTTCAATGCAATCTATTCGTACGGAACAGCTTCAATGGAAAACAGCGGGAATATATTCAGCAACAATAATATCTATGATTTCCTGAACAGATCGAGCGTCTCCTGTGGTATATATTTAGGAACATATGTTACGGGAGAGACAATTCAGGGAAACAGCTTTTACGAAACGACTTCATTTGCACCTGCCAATAATAGTTCTTATATAGTTATACAAATAAATAATACCTCAGGTAACGGGTTTACCATAACAGGAAACTTTATCGGCGGAAGTTCAGCTTCCTGTGGAAACACTGCATGGACAAAAACCACTGCCTCCTATAACGCCTTTACAGGTATCTCATTAAATGTGGGAACAACCAATGCAAGCGGAATTCAAAACAACGTTATCAGAAACTTTGCATGGAGCAATTCGAATACCGGAACAGCATCCTGGACCGGAATATCTATCATCGCAGGCGCCGTAAACATTGGTACTACCACGGGTAATACCATTGGATCTGACACCGGCACCGGATCAATTACTGTTACCGGGGGAACAACTGGCACAAATGTGTTCGGAATCAATCTTGGCGGTAGCGGAACTATAAATTGTCTGAAAAACAAAATAGGATCTGTAACAGCTGCAAATTCCGACCCTACCTGTTCCAGTAACTTTTATGCAATAAACAGGACCAACTCGGGAACAAACATTATCAGCAATAATACTATTGGAAGTGCAAAAACCATTAATAGCATTCAGGCAACCTCAGCCAGCACCGCAAATGCCCAGGTTGTTATCGGGATAAATAATACCAGTGGTGGCATTCTTGCCATTAGTAACGACACTATTGCCAATCTGACCAACAATACAACCAGTTCCACAACAAGCATCAGCGGACTTATTAAT